>JBKKBU010000202.1:0-4605 GCA_046713755.1 Mycobacteriales bacterium | reverse complement strand
GCCCTACCACCGCGGGCTCGACCGAGCATCGGTCGTCTATCAGGAGCTCATGGAGGGCGGGTCGAGCCGCTTCCTGGCGCTGTTCGACGGCAGCGACCGCGGCGAGGTCGGGCCGATCCGCAGCGTCCGCGAGAACGACATCGAGCTGCTGCGGCCCTTCGGCCCGGTCGCCGTCGGCTTCAGCGGCGGCAACACCGGGGTGAAGCGCAAGTTCGCGGCCGCTGTGCGGGCGGGGCGCGTCATGGACGCTTCCTACGACGCCTCGCCCTCCTCCTACCGGCTCGGCGCGCTGCGCAAGGACGCCCGCAACTTCTTCACGGTGCCGGCCCGGCTGGCCGAGCTGCGGCCGAAGTCGGCCCGGCCGCGCGACATCGGGCTCGAGTTCGGGCCGCTGCAGCCGGGCGGGACGGCCACCGGCAGTGCTCGGATCTCCTTCTCCGACATCACCCGGGTCGACGTGCGGTTCGACCCGCCGAGCGGTCGGTGGGCGGTCTTCCAGGACGGCGACCGGATGGCGGGCGTGGCCGCCGCCAACATCGTGGTCCAGCGGGTCCGGGTGCGCGAGAGCCAATACGTCGACGTCAACGGGCAGGCCAGCCCCTACTCGATCACGACCGGCAGCGGCGCCGTGACGGTGCTGCGCGACGGCCGGCGGATCACCGGCACGTGGCGCCGGATGGGCTCGGCCACCGGGACCCGGCTGGTCGACGCGAAGGGGCGTGACATCGCTCTCAAGCCAGGCCCGACGTGGGTCCTGCTACTGCCGACCGGGCGGTCGTTGACCTTCAGCTGATCTAGGATGAGGGCTCCACCCGTTGTCCCGAAAGGCCGCCCCATGACCACCCCCGTGACCGGATCGCCGCTCGTCAAGCGCGGGATGGCGGAGATGCTCAAGGGCGGCGTGATCATGGACGTCGTCACGGCGGAGCAGGCCCGGATCGCCGAGGACGCGGGCGCGGTGGCGGTCATGGCACTCGAGCGGGTCCCGGCCGACATCCGCCGCGACGGCGGGGTGTCGCGGATGAGCGACCCGGACATGATCGACGCGATCAAGGCCGAGGTCTCCATCCCGGTCATGGCCAAGGCCCGGATCGGCCACTTCGTCGAGGCCCAGGTGCTGCAGGCGATCGGCGTGGACTACATCGACGAGTCCGAGGTGCTGACCCCGGCCGACTACGCCCACCACATCGACAAGGCTGCCTTCACGGTGCCGTTCGTCTGCGGCGCGACCAACCTCGGTGAGGCGCTGCGCCGCATCTCCGAGGGCGCCGCGATGATCCGCTCCAAGGGCGAGGCCGGCACCGGCGACATCTCGCAGGCGACCACCCACATCCGCACCATCCTGGGGCAGATCAAACGCCTCACCGTCATGGACTCGGCTGAGCTCTACGAAGCCGCCAAGGAGCTGCGGGCCCCGATCGAGCTGGTCCGCGAGACCGCGTCGCTCGGCCGGCTGCCGGTCGTGCTGTTCGTCGCCGGTGGGGTCGCGACGCCCGCGGACGCGGCGATGATGATGCAACTGGGCGCCGACGGCGTTTTCATCGGCAGCGGCATCTTCAAGTCCGGCGACCCGGCGGCCCGCGCCCACGCCTGCGTCGAGGCGACTGCCTTCTTCTCCGACGCCGAGCGGATCGCCAAGGTCTCGCGCGGCCTCGGCGCGGCCATGGTCGGCATCTCGGTCGACTCCCTGGGTGCGGCCGACCTGCTAGCCCAGCGCGGCTGGTGAGCGCGCCGCTCGTCGGCGTGCTCGCCCTGCAGGGCGACGTCCGCGAGCACCTGCGCGCCCTGACCGCCGTCGGAGCTCGTACGACGGAGCTGCGCTCGCCCGATCAGCTGGCCGCTCTGGATGGCGTGGTGATCCCTGGCGGTGAGTCGACGACGATCGGCCGGTTGCTCGGCCTTTTTGACCTGATCGAGCCGCTACGGACTGCGTTGCAAGGCGGCCTGCCCGCGTACGGCTCGTGTGCCGGTCTGGTCCTGCTTGCCGACGAGGTGATCGACGGGCTGCCGGGGCAGCCGCTGCTCGGCGGCCTCGACGTGTCCGTGCGCCGCAACGCCTTCGGCAGTCAGGTCGACAGCTTCGAGGCTGAGGTCTGCTTCGACGGTGGGCCGCTCCACGCGGTGTTCATCCGGGCGCCGTGGGTCGAGCGGGTCGGCCCGGGAGTCGACGTGCTCTGCCGCCTTGCGTCCTACGGCGCCGGCGCCCCACCGCAAGGCCGAGCGCAGGACGCAGCAGCACCGGAGCCCGCCGGTAGGGTCGTGGCGGTTCGGCAGGGCGCGGTGCTAGCGACCTCGTTCCACCCCGAGCTCACGGGAGACACCCGGGTGCACGGCCTTTTCGTCGAGATGGTGAAGGAGGCACGCGGATGAGCGGCCACTCCAAGTGGGCGACGACCAAGCACAAGAAGGCGGTCGTCGACGCCAAGCGCGGCAAGCTGTTCGCGAAGCTCATCAAGACCATCGAGGTGGCGGCCCGCACCGGCGGGGGCGACCCGTCCGGCAACCCCACCCTTGCCGACGCGATAGCCGGGGCCAAGCGCTTGTCCGTCCCGGCCGACAACATCGACCGGGCTGTCAAGCGCGGTAGCGGCGAAATGGGCGACGCGGCGGCGTACGAGGAGATCACCTACGAGGCTTACGGCCCGGGCGGCGCGGCGTTGCTCGTCGAGTGCCTCACCGACAACCGCAACCGCGCGGCCGCGGAGGTCCGGATCGCCATCACCCGCAACGGCGGCAACCCGGCCGACCCGGGCTCGGTGGCGTACCTGTTCACCCGCAAGGGCGTCATCCTCATCACCAAGACCGACGGGCTGACCGAGGACGACGTGCTGCTCGCGGTCCTCGACGCCGGCGCGGAGGAGGTCAACGACCTCGGGGAGGCCTTCGAGGTGGTGGCCGAGGCGACCGACACGCACGCCGTGCGGCTGGCGGCGACCGATGCGGGTCTGACCGTGGACTCCGCCGAGATGGCCTGGCTGCCGTCGCTGTCGGTGCCACTGGAGGACGAGGCCGCCCGCAAGGTCCTCAAGCTGGTCGACGCCCTCGAGGATCTCGACGACGTGCAGAACGTGTGGGGCAACTTCGACGTGTCCGACGAGGTCCTCGAGTCCGTCTGATGCTCGCTCGGGCGCGGGTCAGACCAGGGTGATGACCCGGTCCCGGGTGCGGGCGTCGAGCCGGAGCAGGGCGCGGACCTGCGCGGGGTCGAGCCGACGCAGCGCCGCCACCGCCGCTGGGTCGAACTGCGAGCCGGCGTGCCGGTCGAGCTCCGCCAGCGCCTCGTCGAGCGGCATGCCGGCGCGGTAGGGCCGGTCGGACGTCATCGCGTCGAGCGCGTCGGCGACCGAGAAGAGCCGGGCCTGCAGCGGAATCTGCTCGCCGACGAGACCGCGCGGGTAGCCGAGGCCGTCCCAGCGCTCGTGGTGGGTGAGGACCAACTCGGCGACGACCGGTGCGAAGCCGGCCTCGCTGACGATCCGGTGCCCGATCTCGGGGTGGCGGTCCATGATCGCGCGCTCCGCCTCGTCGAGCGGCCCGGCCTTTTGCAGGACAGCGTCCGGCACGCCGATCTTGCCGACGTCGTGGAGCAGGAACCCGAACGACAGCTGCGGGTCGGCGGCCAGCCCTGGGTCGACCTCTTCGAGCAGCGCCTGCCCCAGCGCCGCGACCCGCTCGACGTGACCGCCGGTGGTCGCGTCGCGGGCATCGATCGCGCCCGCGAGCGCCGTGGCCGTGGCGCGGTGCCGGTCGGCGAGCTCGGCGGCAGCGACGTCAGCGATGGCCTTCGCCTCCGCCAGGTCCTCGGCAAGGGCCGAAAGGCGTACGACGGACTCGCGGGTCTGCTGGAGGTACTGCCGCTGGCCGAGCCGCACCAGCAGGGGCGGCACGAGGAAGACGACGACGCCCCAGAGCTGGGCGGTCTGCCAGGCGTAGCCAAGGACTGCGCCCAGGACGCCATAGGCGACGAACTGCGGCAGCGACCACTGCAGGTCGGTGCGGAAGACCTCGGCGATGGTGCGCCGCTGGTCGAGGGCGATCACCCAGGCGATCAGGCCGTTGTCGACGGCGAAGTAACCGACTCCGCCGATGAGGCCGGCGAGGACCAGCAGGGGCAGCGGACCGTCGGGCAGGATGGTGAAGGGGAGCAGGGCGGCCGCGGCAGCGAGGACCAACGCGGCGGTGTTGAAGGCGTACTGCTCGACGCGCCGGCTGCGCGCAGCAGCGGTGGTCGCGACACCCGCCGCAGCCGCCGCCACGAGGGCGGCGACAGGCTCGCCGGCCGCGCCTGCGGCCAGCACCGGCACCGCTGACAGCGAGACCGTCGTCGAGCCGTAGACCTCCTCGCCGAGCAGCTCGGCGAGCACCGCGAGAGCCACGAAGGCGAGCAGCGTCGGCAGTGCGGCAGCCGGGGCGAGCAGCAGGACCACGGCGAGTACGGCGAGGGCGGCGACCACGGTGCCGGCCACAGCGGCCGTGACTGCAGCAGCGAGGCGGGGCCGGCCGCCCGTCGGGCGGGCGCGGCCGTTAGTTGGCTGCGCCACCGCGCGCCTCCCTCCGAGATGCCCCCACAACACCGCCCGCCCAAACCCCACGGCCCCGGCCGCG
>JBKKBU010000201.1:0-8859 GCA_046713755.1 Mycobacteriales bacterium | reverse complement strand
GCGCGCCGAGCGGGCGGTCCACGCGCTCGACGGGCTGGCTGCGACGGCGGCGCAGGGCGCGGCCGGCGACGCCGTCCGTACGGCCGCTGACGATGCCGGGCGCACCCTGGCGGAGCTGGCCCGGATCGGGGCCCAGGTCGTGGCGGTGGAGGCGGCCGAGTCCCGGGTCGACGTACAGGGCCTGCGGGAGGAAGCCGACCGGCTCGATGCCCGGGCGCGCGCTGCAGCCAACCTGGCGCTGGCCAACGAGGTCCGGCGGGCGGCGGCGGCGGTGCGGGACCGGCTGGCCGTGGCGCACCGACTCGACGAGGCCCGCGACACGCTGGTGGCGCGCATGGAGGCCACCGCGCACGGCTTGGAGAGCCTGGTCGCCCGGCTCGCCGAGGTGCTCGCCCTCACCGCGACGAGTGGGGGCGTCGAGACCAGCGCCGCCGAGATCGCCGAGATCGCCACCGAGCTCGACGGCCTGCGCGCCGGGCTGGCCGAGACCGAGGCGCTGTCACGGCGGGTCCTGGGGACCGCCCCACCCCTGCCCGGGGATGCTGCTAGCGGATCGTGAAGCGCCGCGGGGTGCTGGCGGTGCCGACGTGGGTCACGCCGCCGACGAAGCGCAGTACGTAGTCGGTCGGGCGCGCGACGCGCGGGCGGAACTGCACCCGACCGGCGGCGTCGGTGGTCCGCTCGGCCACGACCCGCAGGCCGCCGATGCCGGCCGGGCGGGTGAGCAGCTGCACGACCCGGCCGCCGAGCGGTGCACCGTCGGAGCCCCGGGTGAGATGAGCCATGAGACTCGCGTGCCGACCGAGCCGAGATGCGGCGCCGGCGGTGACGCGCAGGGCGCTCGTCTCGCGCACCGAGCGCACCAGGGCGGCGGGGCTCAGGGAGGGTTCGAACGAGGTGTCACCCGGCCAGCTCACGGCGTAGTCCGTGCTGCCGATCGGCTGCGGCAGGAAGTGCACCAGGCCGTCGACGTCGGTACGACGCTCGGCCACGTGGGACCACGCCAGCTGCCCCGCGGGCCTGGACAGCAGCGTGACCTCGCGGTCGCCCAGGTGCCGTCCGGTGATGTCGATGAGCCGAGCGCTGACCCGCACGTTGCTGCCCGGCACGACGCTGAGCGCTCCGACGTCGACGCGCGTCGACGTGGGCATCGGCTGGCCGGCCACGACCGCCGCCGTCCCCCACAAGGAGGTGCGGAAGGTCGTGAAGTGCGGGTAGGACCCCTGCATCCAGACGGCCTGCATGTCGATCCCGGCCGGCAGCCCGCGCGGGCGCACCGGTCGGATGTTGGTCAGGGTGCTGGCGGTGGTCACCGACTCCGCGAGCCAGCTGGCTCCCGCGTCCGGGGTCCGCCAGCGCTCGATCTCGGCGATGGCCGGGTCGACCGAGGGTCGGGCGAGGTAGACCGTCGAGGGGTCGTCATGGTCCAGCGTGATGCCCGCGCTGTAGGACGGCTCGCGGCCGCCCGTCGCGATCGAGCCGCCCGCCGTCGCGAGCTCCTGCACCTGCCACGCGGCACCGTTCCAGCGGGCGTAGTGGTAGCGGTGGTCCTGCGGGCTGCGGATGGTGGCGAAGACGACGACCGGGTCGCCGGCCGGGGTCAGCGCGACGTCGTGGACCCAGCCGCTGATGCCGGTCGCGGCCGCGTCCCACAGCAGGTCGCCCTGTCCGGTCGGGAGGCCGTCGGCGCCACCGCCGAGCTGGCCGAGCACCCGACCGTCGGCGCTGTGCAGTTCCCCGGCCTCGTAGCGGGCGTAGTAGACGGAGCTCTTGAGCTCGTCCGGATGGCCGTCGCTGTAGGCCACGGCGATCGCCGCCCTGTTGCCGGCGTACTTGACGTAGGGGCGGTGGGTCCCGTTGCTGAGCAGCGCCCGCCCGGGTGACCACGTCAGGCCGTCGTCGTCGGAGGTGACGAAGCCCTGGTGGTCGTAGCCCGAGCGGAAGAACAGGTAGATCCGCCCCGCCTCGCCAGGCAGCATGACCGGGTTGGTGTAGGTGACGACCGCGTCGTCCGGGACGAACGACGTGATGCTGCGGGTGCTGCCGAACGACGTGATGTCACCCGGGCGCGTGGTGGTGCGGGTGAAGATCGCGGCACCGTTGTGGCCCGACCAGAACACCGACACCCGGCCGTCGGCATGCCGGAGCAGCGAGGGGTTGTTGTGGTCGTTGACGACGAAGTTGGTCCGGACGGTGGCGGTCTGGAGCCGCTTGCTGCTGTGGTCATAGGCACCGACCACGATGCGACCCTCGGCGTCGATCCAGCTCGTCACGGTGGTCGGTTGCGGCCCCGGCAGGTGGATCGAGCGGGGGTCGGAGAACCAGCACCAGGCCCCGCCGGCGCCAAGCACCGCCTGCTGCTCCGACCCGGCGACGCGCTGGAGCGGAACCCCCGTGGGCGCACCTTCCGCCGCGAGTCCGGGACCCACCGGACCCGCCACGGCGAGCCCGATGCCGACCAGCAGGCCGACCAGCAGCGTGCCCGTTCGGTGCTGGCGGGCAGTCCGATGAGTCACGCGACGTGACGCTACGTGGCTTTCTGTCAACGCGCGGGTGTTCTGCCTGGTTCGGCCGCGCGGCCTTCTGACAAGATGACGGGACACCCAACGGCTGGCCTGTGGAGGAAACACCGTGGCAAACCCCTTCGTGCGGGGCTGGAAGTACTTCATGGCTCTGCTGTCCGGCAAGCTCGACGAGAAGGCCGACCCCAAGATCCAGATCCAGCAGGCGATCGAGGAGGCGCAGCGCAACCACCAGCAGCTGACGCAGCAGGCCGCCGCCGTGATCGGTAACCAGCGTCAGCTCGAGATGAAGCTGGCGCGGCAGATGACCGAGGTCGAGAAGCTGCAGGCGTCCGCGCGCCAGGCGCTGGTCCTGGCCGCCCAGGCGCGCGCCGCCGGTGACCTCACCAAGGCTGCGGAGTACGAGCAGACCGCCACGGCGTTCGCCACCCAGCTGGTGGCCGGCGAGCAGTCGATGGAGGACCTCAAGGCGCTGCACGACAGTGCTCTGCAGGCCGCCGAGCAGGCCAAGAAGGCCGTCGAGACCAACGCGATGACCGTGCAGCAGAAGCTGGCCGAGCGCACCAAGCTGCTCAGCCAGCTCGAGCAGGCCAAGATGCAGGAGCAGGTGTCGAAGTCCCTCACCTCCATGTCGGAGC
This sequence comes from Mycobacteriales bacterium, assembly GCA_046713755.1. Taxonomy (GTDB): domain Bacteria; phylum Actinomycetota; class Actinomycetes; order Mycobacteriales; family SCTD01; genus JAUYQP01. The sequence goes on along the minus strand of JBKKBU010000201.1, from coordinate 5,699 downwards.
TGGCGGCGCCGTCCGGCACACCGTCACTGGCCGAGGTGCGCGACAAGATCGAGGCCCGTTACGCCAAGGCGCTCGGTTCGGCTGAGCTCGCGTCCAACAGCGTCGAGGGGCGGATGCTCGAGGTCCAGAAGTCCACCCTTGACATGGCCGGCTCGGCCCGGCTGGACCAGATTCGCGCCTCGCTGGGTGGTAACCAGCTGGCGGCCCCGCCCGGCGCGAACCCGGCCCCGATCGCGGCCGCCGCGCCCGCCGCCGAGCCGGCTGCCGCTGAAGCCTCGACGACCGATGAGGCCGCCGACAAGACCAGCTGACGGTCCCGGCCAGGGCCGTCAGAGGCCGACCTTCAGAGGGCCCTTTAGAGGGCCCTTTAGAGGGCTCTGCCGACGGCCGTGCCTCGGGCCGTCCGGACCCAGCAGGCCGGGACGGCGAAGCGCGTCGAGGTGACCCGGCCGGCGTCGAGCAGCACCCGGCTCGCGGCTGCGAACTCGGCGTCGTCGAGCGACGTCTCGGTCCGCAGCTCCTCGGCGGACCGCCCGGGAAACGCACCGATCGCGCGCAGCAGCTGGCGGGCTTCGGAGGTGAGCGCGGGGGCCAGCCGGCGTTGGGCAGCCGCCACCACGGCGAGCAGTGATGGATCGGTGAGTCGCCCCGCCAGCTCGGCGAGGCCTGCGCCCGTCGCCACCGCGACGGCCACCAGCTCCGCGTCGTCCAGGTTCGCCCTGCTCTCCATGGACGTAGTCAGCCCCGTCGGTCGGCGGTGAAGGCACTGGCGTAGGACGTCGTGCCGACCTGGATGGAGTAGGTCTCGTAGTAGTGGTCGATGCCGCGCCGTTGCGCTGCCCGGTGCTCGGGCAGGTCCCGCCAGGCGCGGTGCGAGTCGGGGTCCGCGAAGGTCACCAGCGTGACGCGCTCGCCATCGTCGGCAGTGAAGCCCTTGTGCTCCACGTAGCCCGGCATGGACCTGGCCAGCTCCGCGATCCGGGCTGCATCGGCGTAGTACGCGGTCTGGACGGCCGGGTCGGCCTGCAGCCGGTTGCGGAAGACGGTGACGATCTGCCCCACGACAAAAGCAGCACTCATGACGTCATCCTCCCCGACGCGGCGGGCGGTCGCGGGTCAGCCCGGGTGCGCCGTTGAGCCGCCGGCTGCGGGACCCGAAGGACTCCTCGTTGACGCCCCGGCGCGCGCCGGGCCGGCTCGGCCGCTCCGCCAGTGTGGGAAAGGGGCCAGGCTGGCAGCGCGGGCACCACCAGGTCTCGCGCCCGTACGCCGCCCCGGGCACGAGATCGCGGTACTGCACCGGCGTGCCGCAGCGCCGGCAGGGGCGCTCCGCACGGCCGTAGACCCAGTGGGTCTGCCCCCGCCTGGTGTCGCCGGTGGTCACCATCCCGCTGCGGTCGACGGCGTGCCGCAGCATCCGGCGGGCGAGCCGGACCGTGGCGACCAGGTCGACCGCTGCCACCGGTGTCCAGGGTGAGACGCCCCGCAGGAAGCAGGTCTCGACCGCCCAGACGTTGCCGATGCCGGCCAGGTTCTTCTGATCGAGCAGGGCCTCGACCAGCGGGCGCTCCGGAGCCGATGCGAGCCGGCGTACGGCTTCGGCCTCGTCCCACGCGCCCAGCAGGTCAGGCCCGAGGTGACCCACCACCCGCGCTTCGTCCGCCGTGGGCAGCAGGTCCATCACCTGCATGCGCAAGGCGACACCGCTGGCCCCGTCGGTGTGGAGCACGAGCCGGATCTCGTCGTCGAAGGCCCGCGGCAGCTGCTTTCCCTGGCCCACGGCTTGCCAGGAGCCGTCCATCAGCAGGTGGGTGTGCAGGGTCAGGCCGCCGGAGAAGCGGGTGAGCAGGTGCTTGCCTACGCACTCAAAGGCCGTGACGGTCTGCCCAGCAAGGTCGACGGTGGCGTACTGCGGCACCCGGAAGTCCGAGCGAGTGACCAGCCGCCCCACGAGGTGCTCGCGCATCCGACGTGCGGTCCTGAAGACGGCGTCACCCTCCGGCACCACGCCATCGTCCCCTCTCGCAGCGAATCTCGCGCGGAGATGCAGGAAAATCGGGTCAGATAGTGAACACTTACTCGAATCACCACACACCGCCCTCGGAACCCGGGGGCGGCCGGGTCCCCGGCGCCCGGCGCGCAGATCCCGCGACGGCCTGCCTGGGGATGGTCAGGGGGGCCTTCTTCGTGCTCGACTCCAGCCAGCTTGCTGTCCGCGTCCGCGTTGTCCTCGCCGGGGTGGGGATGCTCGCCGCGACCGTCGGGGTCGGCTTGGCCGTGCCCAGCTCCGCTGCGGCTCCGCTCCACACCGACTCGGGCACCATCGAGTCGGCCATGACGTTCACGGGCGTGACCGACAACGAGTTCGTCGTCACCTGCCCGGAGCCGCCCAGCACCCAGGGTCAGGACGGCTGGGTCTTCGCCCTTCCGGCCGTAGCGGCCGGAGCCGGCAAGACCGCGACGCTGACTCCGTCGATCGCCACCTACTCGATCGGGGCCTTCGTCTACAAGGCCGACTGCGGCTACACGCGCACGATCACCTCGGTCCCGGGCGGGGTGACCGTCGCGCTCGCGGCCGGTGAGACGTTCCTGTCCGCCTTCACCCAGACCGTGGGGGTCCGCACCCAGCCGCTCGGCGTGAGCCTCACCGTGGTGCCCACCGGTGGTGTCGACCCGACGCCGACCGGCACGGCCACTGCCACTGCCACGTCGACGCCGACCTTCGATCCGGGAACCCGCGGGAGCTATCCGCTGGCGCCGAACGACCCGCTGGTGCTCGACACCGCCGGCCCCGCCCTGCTCAACCCGGGCCAGTGGGGCCTGCGCCAGGTCCGCGCTCCCGAAGCCTGGCAGCAGCCGCGGGCCACTGGTCACGGCATCACCGTCGGCGTGCTGGACAGCGGTCTGGACCTGCAGCTGGGCAGCACCTCATCGGTGCACCCGGACTTCCGCTGCCCCGGCAAGGTGCGGCTGCTGCCCGGCACCCTGTCGGACCCGGACACCGACGGCAGCGGGGTCCCGCACGACGATGTGGAAGGCCATGGCACCCATGTGGCCGGCATCATCGGCGCGTGCACGAACAACGGCACCGGGGTGGCCGGCGTAGCCCCTGACTCCACCCTGATGCCCATCCAGGTGCTCTCGGCGACCACGGATGACGTCCTGCCCGTAGCCATCCGCACGGCGGCGGACAACGGCGCCCACGTCATCAACATGTCCATCGGCTACTCCATCGCCGGTGCCCCGGGCACCGGCAGCGCGGCGTTCTACACCGGCGGCTTCTTCGAGGACCTCGACGCCTCGATCGACTACGCCGTCTCGAAGGGCGTCGTCGTCGTCGCCGCGGCCGGCAACGAGTCGGTTCCGGTCTGCGGCTACCCGGCCATCGCTGAGGACGTCGTGTGTGTCGGCTCGACGGACGCTCGCGAGCTCAACTCCTGGTACGGCAACTTCCCGGTGAAGGAGGATGTCGAGGACGTCGTCGGCCCGGCGCTGCTGGCGCCCGGTGGCGCGGGCGTATCTGTCGTCGGCTGCGGTCCTTACGTCGTCGGCGACTTCACCGGTGTCGACGAGGTCCGCGACCGCGATGACCTCGGCGAGGAGGTGCTGTCGACCTACACCCGTGACATCGACGCGGAGTTCGACTGCGACGGCCGCCCCGGCTACGCGCCGCTGCAGGGCACCTCCATGGCGTCGCCGCACGTCGCGGGTGTCGCCGCCCTGGTCTACGACCGGCTCGGCGGGGTGCGCACGGCGGAGAACGGCAAGCGGGTCGTCCAGGCCATGCTCGACGGCGCCAAGGACCTCTACTCACCCGGCTACGACCCGATGTCGGGCTACGGCCGCGTCGATGCCCTCGGTGCGGTCAACGCCGTCACGGTGGTCGAGCCGACCGCCACCGCCACCGCGACGGCCACCGCGACGGCCACCGCCACGACCACCGCCACCGCGACGCCGACGGAGACCGTTGCGCCCGTCCGTGGCACCACGACCACCTTCGACACAGCCACGCCGGCGACCGGCCAGACGACCGATGCTGTCGACCTGGCCGCGACGGTGCGCGACGACGCCGGGCTGCCGCTCGCCGGCAAGGCGGTGACCTTCCAGCTGACCGGCGCCGGGGCCTTCCGGCAGGTCGCGGCGACCACGGACGCGACCGGGGTCGCCAGCGCTTCGTTGTCGCTCGACGCCCCTGCCGACAGCTATCGGCTGACGGCGGCGTACGCCGGGGAGCAGGATCGCTACACGCAGTCCTCGGACTCGCGGGACTTCACCGTCCTGCAGGAGGACACGACCACCTCGCTGACCGTGACCAGCACCGGTTCTGACCGCACCGTCAGCGCGCGAGTCGCCGATGCCGACACCGCTGCCCGCGGCGTCGCCCAGGGCACCGTGGTCTTCTTCGACCGCGGCGCGGAGATCGGCCGGGTCGTCACCGACGCCCAGGGGGTCGCGACCATGGCGGCACCGCCCGGCAGTCGCGGCAACGGCTCGGTGTTCGGCGCCCGCTTCCTCGGCACCGCGGACTTCCGCGGCAGCTCCGACGGCGAGACGGGCAGTGGTGGCGCGGCGGCTCAGTCGGTCGACCCGCGCTTCCGCTTCGACGGCTGAGGCAGGGCCAGCACGGCCGGAGTGTTTCGGGCCGGTTGCGGGCATCATCCGGGCCGGTGATCTTTTTGACCGGCTGACCTACTACCGCAACGACCGGACACCGACGAGCGGCTCGAACCCGCACGGCTTCCTGGCCGACCCGACGCTGTTCGGCCGCCAGCAGGGCGAGCTGCAGCTGTCGACGTTCCTCAAGACCGGCACGATCGTGGACCCCGACGGTCCGGGGCCGCTGTTCGAGACGCCGATCGCGAACCGCGACAACCTGCAGTGCCTGCACTACCCCGACCCGCAGACGAGTGACCGAGCCTTCCCGCCGGCCGCCGCGGGCGAGTGCCCCCCACGGCCGGCTGACGCTGACGTCGCGCCCTTCACCGGCGGCGAAGAAGGCCAAGGCGGTACGCCGGATCAGGGCGCACCCAACCTGCCGACCACCGGTCTGGCACCGGGCCTGGCCGCCCTCGCGGTGCTGCTGCTCGCCCTCGGTGCCGCCCTACGCCGTCGTACCGCCTGACCCCCATCCCGCGCCCCCCTCACCGGTGATCAACGCCGGCCTTCCCGCGGTCTCAGAGCGCTGAAACCGCGGGTTCCCCGGCGTTGATCACGGGAGGTGGGGGGATGGGGGGTGGTGGGGGCGGGGGCAGTGGGTCGAGGCGGCGGAGGTCGCGGGTGGCGCGCGGCAGGCAGCCGAGCGCGCAGGCGACGGCGCCCAGCAACCCGCCGACGGCCATGACCTCGACCGCACCGAAAGCGTCAGCGGCAGGTCCGGCGAGCAGGTAGCCGAGCGGGAGCAGCATCAGCGAGCCCATCCAGTCCCAGGCCGAGACCCGCGACAGCAGGTGCGGCGGGATCCGGGTGGCCAGCGCTGTCTCCCACCAGACCGCGAACATGCCGATGCCCGCGCCGGAGGCGACCATGGCGGCGTACAGCCAGGGCAGGGGTGGACCGAGCGCGTAGACCGCGATCGCCAGCGGCCAGGGGATCGAGGCGAGCATGCCGGCGAGCATCGGACGGCGCGGCTTCCAGCGGGAGCCCACGACCGCGCCGCTGACGGTGCCGATGCCCCACGCGACATTGGTCCAGCCGTAGAC
>JBKKBU010000200.1:0-10166 GCA_046713755.1 Mycobacteriales bacterium | reverse complement strand
TCATGCCGGCATGTACTCCCCGCCGTTGACGTCGAGGATCGCCCCGGTCACCTCAGAGGTGTACGACGACAAGAGCATGAGGATTGCGCCGGCGCAGGCCTCATCCGTCGGGATCCGGCCCAGCGGGTTGCGAGACGCGATGTCGTCGTATACCTGCTGCTCGGTGATGCCCTTCTGCTCCGACGTCATCTGCAGGTAGAAGCGCACCCCCGGTCCATCGAGCCAGCCCATGATCGCCTGGTTGACCCGGATCCCCGAGCCGCCGAGCTCCAGTGCCAGGAACTGGGTCGCGCAGGTCATCGCAGCCTTCGCGACGGCGTAACCGCCTTCGCCCTGCATGGGCTTGCGGGTCGTCATGGTCCCCACGTTGACGATCGAGCCGTGGCCGGCCGCCTTCATGTGCGGAACGGCAAGGCGGGCCATCTGCAACGACCCGTAGAGGATGACGTCCATCGACCGGCGCAGGCCCTTGTCGGGCGTCTCGAGCAGGTCGTGGAAGCCCGGGTGCGCGTAGGCGCTGTTGACCAGACCCGTGACCTTGCCGAACCGCTCGACGGCGGTGTCGATGACCCGCGCGCAGTCCTCCTCCTTGCGCACGTCGCAAGCGACCGCGACGGCCGCGCCGTCGGTCTCCTTCTCGATCTGCTCGGTGACGGTCCCGGAGCGGGCCGCCATGACAACCTTGGCTCCCTCGGCGACGGCGCGCTGGGCGAGCTTGGCGCCGAGACCGGCACCGACGCCGGTGATGACGACGACCTCATCGGTCAGGATCACAGGTAGGCCCTCTCGTAGAAGTCGAAGTCCTGGGTGAGCTGCTCGATCGAGAGCCCGAAGTCCTCGGCGGTGTAGCTGTGCGAGCCGTGCCGCTCCTTCTGGTTGACCTCGAGGTAGGCCTCGAACGCGGCGACGTCGTCGGGGCCGACGGTCAGCCCCATCGCGCCGAGCACGTGGGTCGCGGTGTCGAGCGGCTCGGCGACGGTTGCCTTGAAGGGCACGTCGACGAAGCGCTCCGGCCGCCGGGCGCGCACCTCGGCGAAGCCGGTCAGGCACTCGCGGAAGCGGTCGCTCCAGTAGGGCCCGATCTGCTTCGGGTCGGCCGCGTCGCTGTACTGCGCGGTCATCGAAGCCACCATCGAGGCGTACGACGGGATGGCGGAGGTCGGTGATCGGTGGGTCATGACGATCGTGCACTCGGGGAACTCGTCCAGGACCGTGTCGGCCGCGGTGAGGTGGTGCGGCGACTTCAGCACCCACTGCTTGCCGGCCCGCGAGGGGTCCTGGTGCTGGAGCACCTGCAGCCACTGGCGGAGCTCGGCGTACGCCTTGCTCTGGTCGAAGGACCGCAGCCAGATGCCGTAGGTGGGCACCCAGTAGAAGCTGTCCCAGGACATCGCCGTGAAGCTGCGGTCGAGCAGCAGAACGTCCTCTTCCGGCCCGTCCCAGACGACCGTGTGGATGTCGCCGAAGTCGGGGGAGAGCTCGAGGAAGACGTCCATCATCTTCTTCGCCTTGCCCTTGCGGATCTCGGCAGCGGGTGTCTCGCCGGGGAAGGGCAGCGGGTAGCTGCACTCCCACGACAGCGTCGAGGTCAGCTGCGGCGACGCGGCGAGCAGCCGGTGCAGCAGGGTGGATCCGGTGCGGGGGAGGCCGCAGATCTCGGCGGCGACGGTGACCGGCAGGTCGAGCACCTCGGGGTGCGCGTCCTGGTAGGCGCGCAGCCGCAACCGGTCGACGAGCAGCGCGGTGAGGCGGCGCTGCGTCATGGCGAGCCCGGTCTCCGACAGCTGCGCCTCGGCGTTGAGGGCGTCGACCAGGACGGTCAGCGGCTCGATGAACCACATGTCGCCGAAGTCGTCGCGGCCCACTTTTGCCTGGGCGGCGGCGAGCAGGTCGTCGACCCTCAGCGCCATCTCAGAGCTCCACGACGCGACAGGTCGGCAGCGGGTGGGAGCTGGCGCCGACCCAGCGCAGCAGGGCGGTGCCGGAGGTGTGCCCGGAGGTGTCGATCCAGTTGCCGTAGCCCGGGTCCTTGGCGGCGACGACGAGGGTGAGGCGGCCGTCGCCCTGGACCGCGGTGTGCTTGTTCACCGTGATGCGGCGCTCCCAGTCCAGCGACTCCATCCACCAGTTGGACAGCTGGAAGTTCCAGTACGGCGCGTCCGGCACCTCGGTCTCGATGACCCAGGCCTGCCCGGGCTCGAGCGCCCAGTAGCCGTGCAGGTAGTAGATCTCCGGGTCGCCGCCGGCCTTCTGGAACATCTCCTGGCCCCAGTCGGGCAGCTCGTTGGGGCGGGTCATGAACAGCTCGGTCCACGCTGCGAAGGTCGCCGCCGTCCCATGGACGCCGAGGGCTGCCCGCTGCAACGAGCGCACCAGGTGCTTCGGGTCGAGCGGCTCGGGCGGTGGGTGGCCGCCGACCCGCTCGATGCGGTAGTCACCAGGGACTTCTGTCGACCGGTCGAGGTAGGACTCGCGCAGCACGATCATCGTGGAGTCGGCGGCGAGCGGCAGCCAGTTGCCGGGCTGCTCGGTCGCGCTGACGTGGATCGTCACGGTCCCGTCGGGGTCGATGACGAGGTCGTCGTTGCGCAGCTCACCGGTGGACGCCATCGTGCCGTCCTTGGCGTAGCGGTTGGCCTTCGAGCCGAAGGTCGTCAGCGCGATGGTCCCGCGGGTGCCGGTGATGACGTAGTCATTCGTGCCGCGCACCGGGGCCGAGTGGTAGACGTTGTCCGGGTTGTCGGCGCCGATCTTGACGAGGTCCAGGCCCTGCATCCGCGGCCGGTCCGCGTCGCTGTTCTCGATGGTGCTGTAGAGCGCGTTGCGAGTGAGGCGAGCCAGGTAGCGGAAGCCCTCCGCGCGGTCGAGCGGTGTCGCGGGGGTGGTCTCCCGCAGCACGACCTCGCCGGCCTTCTCCAGCGCCTGGCAGAACTCCCGCCAGGCGGCCCCCGTCAGGACCGCCTCGTCGTCCGTCGTACCCACGCCGCACCTCCAGTAGTGGAACGTGTTCTACCACCGAGAGTCCCACGACGGGAAGCCCGCGTCCCACCAGCGGGGCTCAGAGCAGGGGGGCGCGGCCCCAGGCCACGAAGGGGCCGTTCTTCAAGCCGGTCTCGACCTTGCCGTAGCGGAAGGGGGTGCCGTCCGGCTCGAGCAGCTGCCCCCCTGCTGCGGTCAGCACGGCGTGGCCGGCCGCGATGTCCCACTCCATGGTGGGGCCGAAGCGCGGGTAGACATCGGCTTCGCCGGCGGCCACCAGGCAGAGCTTGAGCGACGACCCGGCCGAGCGCCGGTCGGTCAGCGGCAGCCGGTCGAGGAAGGCGGCGGTCTCGGGGTCGAGGTGCGACTTCGAGGCGACCGCGACCAGCCCCTCGGCGGGGTAGCCGCGGGTGGCCAGCGGCGCGCCCTCGCCCACCGGGGCGCCCGGCTCGACGGCACAGCTCCACGCCGTCGTACCGCCGGCGAACATCCGCGAGCGGGCGGGGGCGTAGACCGCCCCGCACACCGGTGTGCCGCCCTGGACCAGCGCGATGTTGACGGTGAAGTCGCCGTTGCGACCGAGGAACTCGCGGGTGCCGTCGAGCGGATCGACGAGCAGGAACTCATCGGGCACGACCGGCAGCCCACCGGCACTCACGGCCTCCTCGGCGACGATCGTGACGCCGGGGAGCAGGGCGGCGAGTCCGGACAGGATGAGGGCCTCGGCGCGCTCATCGGCCTCCGTCACGGGCGAGCTATCGGCCTTGGCCCGGGCCTCGAAGTCGGTGGCGTAGACCGCCATGACGAGGGCGCCGGCCGCGCTGCACAGGTCGGCGAAGCGGCGGGCTAGGTCATCGGCGGCGAGCATGCGCGGCACCCTACGGGGCCACGTGGCAGCTAGCGGGCGGGGACGTGACCTACGTGACACTTGCCATGTGACATCAAACGGTGTCTCATCAGCACATGACACATCTGCCGATCGCTGCATCCTCCGCCGGTGGCGGCGCCGCCTTCACCGAGGTCGCCCTCGCGTCCGCCCTCGGTGGCGGTCTCACGCTGGCCCTCGCCCTGCTGGCCTGGGCACACCGCACTCGTCGTACGACGGTGCTGACCCGGGTCGGGACGGCACTCGGGAAGCCCACCGGCGTGCCGGCCTGGGTAGCGCTGCCGACGCTGTTCTGCACGGCCAGCCTGATGACCGCGCTGCTCGGCATGTACTGGGACATCAGCCTGCACATCGGCCAGGGCCGCGACGAGGGACCGCTGGCCAACCCCGCGCACTACCTCATCCTGTTCGGCCTGTTCGGCGTTTTTGCCGCCGGTGTCCTCGCGGTCGTCATGCCGCTCGACGGTCGCCCCGGCTCGGCGAGCGTGAAGATCACCCGCGACTGGCACGCCCCGGTGGGCGGTCTGCTGGTCGCCGGAGCCGGCCTCTACGCGCTGCTCGGCTTCCCGCTCGACGACGTGTGGCACCGGTTGTTCGGCCAGGACGTCACGCTGTGGGGGCCGACCCACCTCATGCTGATCGGCGGCGCCGGGCTCTCGCTGATCGGGCTGCTCGTGCTCGAGCAGGAGGCCCGCCACGGCTCGCACGGGGCGATCAGCAAGAACGGTCAGCTGATTGCGAAGTTCCGGCGCTCCTCCGCCACCGGGGGGATGCTGATCGGGCTCTCGGTGTTCCAGGGCGAGTTCGACTTCGGGGTCCCGCAGTTCCGGCTGGTCGAGCAGCCCGCGCTCATCGCGGGAGCGGCCGCTATCACCCTGGTCGCTGCCCGGATGTGGTCGGGCCGCGGCGCCGCCCTCGGAGCGGTCGCCTTCTTCCTCGTCCTGCGCGGCATCGTCAGCCTCATCGTCGGACCGGGCTTCGGTGAGCCGATGCCGAGCCTGCCGCTCTACCTCGGCGCCGCGATTGTCGTCGAGGTCGTCGCGTTGCTGCTCGCCCGCCGGCCGCTGCTGCTGGGGGCGGTCGCGGGGCTGCTCGTCGGGACGGTCGGGACCGCCACCGAGTACGCCTGGTCGCAGGTTGCGATGCCGCTGCCCTGGGGCACCGACATCCTGGTCGAGGGGCTGCTCGGCAGTGCACTCGTCGGGCTTGCCGGTGGCGTCATCGGGGCACTGCTCGCGCTGGGTCTGCGTGGGGAGCTGCCGGCTCCCCGGACCGCGCGGCCGATCTTCGCGGCGGCGCTGGTGGCCATCGCGCTGGTCGTCGGCAACGGCCTCATCGCGACCGTGCCGGACCGCATGACTGCTGAGCTCGCGCTGGAGGACCCCGTCGCTGGTCGGGCGTTCGTCACCGCTCGGTTCAACCGGCCGATCGACGACCCGTCCTGGCTCCAGGTGACGGCCTGGCAGGGGGCGGTGCCGGATGGGCTGGTCATCACGCCGATGCTCGAGCGGCCCGACGGCTCGTGGCGCTCCGACGGTCCGGTGCCGGTCGCCGGCGAGTGGAAGACCTTGCTGCGGCTGCATGACGGCCGCACCCTCGCAGCGCTACCGGTCTACATGGCAGCCGACGAGGGCATCGGAGCTGAGGAGGTGCCGGCCGTCGACGCGACCAGGACCTTCATTGCCGAGAACATCCTGCTGCAGCGGGAGCGCAAGCTCGATGCACCCGGCTGGCTGTGGGCGCTCTCGTCATCGGTCGTGCTGCTCTGCACCCTCGTCCTGGTCGTCTCCCTCGGCTGGGGGGTCTCCCGCGTGAGCCGGGCCCGGGCCGCCGTCGCCGCGCAGCACGCCGCCGACTCCGAGCTGGTCGAGGCATGACGCTCGCGCACCACCCGCTGGTCGTCGCGCTGCCCTTCGTCTTGCCGGCAGTCGCCCTGGTGCTGATGCTCGTCGGGATCGTCGTCCGGGACCGACGGGCGGAGCGCGCCGAGGCGGATACTGGGCAGCCATGACCGTCCCGCAGATCCGTCGTGCGCCCGACGAGCTGACCGTCGACCAGCTGGCGGCCGAGGTCGGGATGACGGTCCGCAACGTGCGCGCCTACGCCGCTCGCGGCCTGCTCCCCCCACCCCGCCTCATCGGCCGGACCGGCTTCTACGGGCCCGACCACGTGGCGCGGCTGCGGCTGGTGCGGGAGATGCTCGCCGAGGGCTACACCCTCGCGGCGGTCGTCCGGGCCCTGGCGGGCTCGTCGCACTCCGGCAGCCCGACGACGCTGGCCCTGCACAAGGCACTGCTCTCGCCGTTCCTGCCCGAGCAGCCGGAGGAGACCACCGTCGAGGCCCTCGCGGCCCGGGTCGGCGTCCCGACCGAGGACGGCTTGCTGGAGACCTTGGCCGACATGGGCGTCATCGAGCTGCTCGACGAGGGCCGGGTGCGGGTGCTGGACCCGGCGCTGGTCGCGGCCGGCCTGCAGGTCATGCGGCTCGGCATCGACCCGGGCGCCGTCGTCCGCGCCCAGCGCCAGGTGATCGAGCTGGTCGAGCAGGCGGCGGCGACCTACGTCGAGATGTTCCAGTCGACCCTGTGGGCGGACTTCGTCGCGCGCGGCATGCCGGCCGACGAGTGGGAGCGCGTGCAGGAAGCCGTCGAACGGCTGCAGCCGCTGGCGGCGCAGGCCCTGCTGGCCAGCTTCCGGACCGCGATGGCCGACGCCGCGGCGCGGGCCTACGAGGCCGAGGCAGGGGCCTTGCCGGAGTAGTCGGGCCTAGTGGGGCAGGCCGGCGTGCAAGGCGTCGATGCGGGCCGCTAGAGCAACGTCCATCTCGGTGACACCGCCGCGGCTGTGGGTCCACAGCAAGAACTTGGTGCCCTCGTCGGTCTCCTCGACGACCGGGTGGTGGTCGAGCTCGCCGGCGACCAGGTCGATCTGCGAGCGCAGCACCTCGTCCTGATGCGGGTCGAGCCAGATGGTCCGGGCGATCCGGCCGTGGTCGACCGACCACTCCGGCAGCAGGCACAGCGCAGCGGCGAGTCCCTCTCCGTCCAACAGGTCGCGCACGGGTGCCTCCTTGGGCTCGCCCCCCTGCAATGTCCTCCACGACCGGCCCCCCGGCAAATGACGCGCGTACGACGGATGCCGTACGGCTCCCGTCGTACGGCCTAGGTTTGTCGGTCATGACCGTTGTGGTGGTGGGGGCTGCGGTACTGCGCGACGGGCGGGTGCTGGCTTCGCGGCGCACCGGGCCGCCGCGGCTCGCGGGGCTGTGGGAGTTTCCGGGCGGCAAGGTGGAGGACGGCGAGACCGAGCACAGTGCGCTGGTGCGGGAGCTCGCCGAGGAGCTCGGGGTGGTCGCGACTGTCGGCGAGCGGGTGGGCCCCGACCTCGACATCGGCGGGACGGCCGTGATGCGGGTCTACCTGTGCACCATCACGGGCGAGCCGCAGCTGGTCGACCACGACGCGCACCGCTGGCTGTCCGCAGCCGAGCTCGACGACGTCGACTGGATCGCCGTGGACCAGCCCGTCGTCACCGCCCTGCGCCCCCTCCTTCGAAGTTGATCAGACAGGCCCTTCCGGTCTGATCAACTCCTGGCGAAAGGGGCCTTTTCCGGTGTACTTGATCAGACAGGCGCTTGATGTCTGATCATCTTCGCCCTAGAGGCCGGGGCGCTTGCTGATGATGCGGCCGAGGAAGGTCAGCGGGTCGTACTTGCGGTCGACGACGCGCTCCTTGAGGGGGATCAGGGCGTTGTCGGTGATGTGGATGCCCTCGGGGCAGACCTCACTGCAGCACTTGGTGATGTTGCACATGCCGAGGCCGAAGGCGTCCTGCGCGAGCTTGCGCCGGTCGAGCGAGTCCAGCGGGTGCATGTCCAGCTCGGCGATCCGCATGAGGTAGCGCGGCCCGGCGAAGGACGGCTTGTTCTCCTCGTGATCGCGCACGACGTGACAGGTGTCCTGGCACAGGAAGCACTCGATGCACTTGCGGAACTCCTGCGAGCGCTCCACGTCGATCTGTTGCATCCGGTGGCTGCCGTCGGCCCGCCGGGGGCGCGGGCTGAACGCCGGGATCTGGGCGGCCTTCTCGTAGTTGAACGACACGTCGGTGACGAGGTCGCGGATGACGGGGAAGGCCCGCATCGGCGTCACGGTGAGGACCTCGGCGGGGTCGAAGGTGGACATCCGGGTCAGGCAGAGCAGCCGCGGGCGGCCGTTGATCTCGGCGCTGCACGAGCCGCACTTGCCGGCCTTGCAGTTCCAGCGCACGGCGAGGTCGGGGGCCTGGGTGGCCTGCAGCCGGTGGATGATGTCGAGGACGACCTCGCCCTCGTTGACCTGGACGGTGAACTCGCGGAAGCCGCCCCCGCTGGCGTCGCCCCGCCAGACGCGCAGACGGGTGTCGTAGCTGGTCATGCGGTCCCTCCGGCGGCGGCGATGGCCGCGGGGTCGGTGAAGTAGGCCGAGAGCTCCGCGGGCATCTCCGGGAGCGGCTGGTGGGTGAGCGTGACGGTCTCGCCGTCGAGCCCACAGATGAGGTTGACGGCGCCCCACTCTTTCGTCGTCGCGGGGAAGTCGTCGCGGGTGTGGCCGCCACGGGACTCCGTCCGCTCCAGGGCGGCCTTGGCGATGCACTCCGAGACCCGGAGCATGTTGGCGAGGTCCAGCGCGAGGTGCCAGCCCGGGTTGTAGGGCCGGCCGCCTTCGGCGACCGCGGTCCGCGCGCGAGCCTTGAGGTCCTCGATGCGAGCCAGGGCCTGCTCCACCTCCGCGGCGTTGCGGATGATGCCGACCAATTCGTTCATGGTCTCCTGCAGCTCGGCGTGGACCGTGTAGGGGTTCTCCCCGCCATGCCGGTCGAACGGCGCGAGGGCCGCTGCTGCTGCGGCAGACACCTGCTCGTCGGTCGGCTCGGCGGTCCGGCCCTTGGTCGCGTGCGCTGCGGCTGCCGCACCGGCGCGGGCGCCGAACACGAGCAGGTCCGACAGCGAGTTGCCACCGAGTCGGTTGGAGCCGTGCATCCCACCGGCGACCTCGCCCGCGGCGTAGAGGCCCGGGACCAGGGCGGCCGCAGTGTCGGGGTCGACCTCGACCCCGCCCATGACGTAGTGGCAGGTCGGGCCGACCTCCATCGCCTCGGCGGTGATGTCGACCTCAGCGAGCTCCTTGAACTGGTGGTACATCGAGGGAAGTCGCTTGCGGATGAACTCCGGGGTCCGCCGCGAGGCGATGTCGAGGAACACGCCGCCGTGCGGCGATCCCCGGCCGGCCTTGACCTCGGAGTTGATGGCCCGCGCGACCTCGTCGCGGGGGAGCAGCTCCGGTGGGCGGCGGTTGTTCTTCTTGTCGGTGTACCAGCGGTCGGCCTCGGCCTCGCTGTCGGCGGTCTCCTTGGCGAAGAACTCCGGGATGTAGTCGAACATGAAGCGCTTGCCATCGGAGTTCTTCAGGATGCCGCCGTCGCCGCGGACCGACTCGGTGACGAGGATGCCGCGCACGGACGGCGGCCAGACCATGCCGGTCGGGTGGAACTGGACGAACTCCATGTTGACCAGGGTTGCCCCGGCCTCGAGCGCGAGGGCGTGGCCGTCGCCGGTGTACTCCCAGGAGTTCGAGGTCACCTTGTAGGACTTGCCGATGCCGCCGGTCGCGAGCACCACCGACGGGGCCGCTATGCAGAACAGGCCACCGGTCACGCGGTGGTAGCCGAAGACCCCGCTGACCGTGCCGCTGTCGTCCTTGAGCAGGCGGGTGACCGTCGCTTCCATGAACACGTCGATCCCCAGAGCGACGGTGCGCTGCTGCAGGGTCCGGATCAGCTCGAGGCCGGTGCGGTCACCGACGTGCGCGAGCCGGGCGTAGCGGTGGCCGCCGAAGTCGCGCTGGCTGATGAGCCCGTCGGGGGTGCGGTCGAACAGGGCGCCCCAGTCCTCGAGCTCGCGGACCCGGTCCGGAGCCTCCTGGGCGTGCAGCTGCGCCATCCGCCAGTGGTTGTGCATCTTGCCGCCGCGCATGGTGTGGCGGAAGTGCACCTGCCAGTTGTCCTCGGGGTAGACGTTGCCCATCGCCGAGGCGATGCCACCCTCGGCCATGACGGTGTGGGCCTTGCCCAGCAGCGACTTGCACACCACCGCGACGCGCGGCCGGGGGTGGTGGGCCGCGATGGCGGCCGGCAGTCCAGCGCCACCGGCCCCGACGACGACGACGTCGTAGGCGTGCCGCTCCACCTGCTCGCTCATCAGAAGAACCTCGGGTCGTCGAACAGGCCGGTGGAGACCATGCGGACGTAGAAGTCGGTGAAG
>JBKKBU010000199.1:0-4359 GCA_046713755.1 Mycobacteriales bacterium | reverse complement strand
TCCCCCGACGACGGCTCCCACGGTCGACACCCAGGGCTACGCCCTGCGGATCAGCCCGGAGTACATCCGGGTCAAGCCGGGCACGGCCATCGTGCTGGCGACGCGCTTGGTCCGCACTGACGGCCGGCATGTCCCGGGCAAGGCGGTCGGCTTCTTCACGCGGGCGCGCGGTGGCAGCGTCTTCGGGCTGTCACGTCGGACGACGACCGACGACGACGGCCTGTCGTTCGGCTTCTTCACCGTCCGTGATGACTTCCGCTTTTACACCAACTTCAACCTCTCGCCCACCGCCGCCGGTGCCCGCAGCGGCCCCGGCCTGGTGCAGATCGTCCGCGACATCGCCTAACCCTGGACGTCCGTCCCGCCGGCAGGACCCCTTCCGGCGGGGCGGGCTCCAGCGCTCCCACCACTGTCCCGCACCGTCCTCGGAGGTCCGCACGATGAGCACCACTGCCTTCCGGGACGTGCGAGCAGTCCCCCCGCCCGAGCCGGGCCCGGCTGAGACCATGGTCGCGGCAACGATGCCCACAGCACGACCACGTGCCGGGTCTGTCATGGCCACCAGCGTCACCCTGTTCGGTGTCCTGCTGCTCACGTTTGTCGCGCACGTCGCTTTTATCGGCGCTCTCATGCACTCCCGGGACCAGGAGGCTGCGTACGACGAGCTCCGGCTTGCGCTGGCCAACGCGACAGCCCCCGTCGGTCCGACCGATGTCGAGGGCGTGCCGCTGGCGCTCGGCTCGCCGGTGGCACTGCTCGAGGTGCCTGAGCTCGATCTTCGAGAAGTTGTTCTCGAGGGCACCACGTCCGATGTCACGCAGAGCGGCGTGGGCCATCGGCGGGACACGCCGTTGCCCGGCCAGGTCGGCACCAGCGTCCTGATCGGACGCAAGGCCGGGTTCGGCGGTCCCTTCAAGGGACTGACGGGCCTGTCCGTGGGCGACCCGATCACCGTCACCACCGGCCAGGGCCCGCAGTCGTTCAAGGTCACCGCGATCCGTCGAAGCGGGCAGCCCGCTCCCGTGGTGCCTGCCGGTCAGGCCGGGCTCACGCTGGTCAGCGCGCTGGGATCTTCCTTCGCCCCCAGCGGTCTGGTGCTGATCGATGCGCTGCTCGCCTCGCCGGTGCAGCAGCGGCCCGCGGCGCTGATCGGCCCCGGTGCGCTTCCCGTCAACGAGCGAGCACTCGAGGGCGACAGCTCGGCGGCGTACGCGCTGGTGCTGTGGTGCCAGGCCCTGCTGCTCGCCGCCCTCGGCTACACCTGGCTGCGGGCCCGGTGGGGTCGCCGACAGGCGTGGCTCGTTGGCGTCCCCGTCCTGACAAGTCTCAGCCTGGTCGTCGCGGACACCGCGGCTCGCCTGTTGCCCAACGTCCTGTGACATCAGAGGAGTCCCCTGTGCTCGACACCACCATGCTGTTCGCGGCAGCGCCGTTGACCCAGCCAGGCCTGGAGGCACGCGGGATCTCGGCCTGGTTCGGTGATCACAAGGTGCTCGAGCGGGTCAGCCTGCACATGCCCGCCAACCAGGTCACTGCGTTGATCGGCCCGTCCGGCTGCGGCAAGTCGACCTTCCTACGCACCCTCAACCGCATGCACGAGCTCATCCCCGGCGCCACCCTGGCCGGCGAGGTGCTGCTCGACGGCGAGGACTTGTACGACGTGGCGCGACGGCTCACCGATGCTCGTCGCCAGGTCGGCATGGTGTTCCAGAAGCCCAATCCCTTCCCGGCGATGTCGATCTACGACAACGTCATCGCCGGGCTGCAGCTGACCGGCACCAAGGTGTCGTCGTCGGAGCAGGACGACCTCGTCGAGGAGTGCCTGCGCAAAGCCGGGCTGTGGCGCGAGGTGTCCAACCGGCTGCGCTCCCCGGGTGGGTCGCTGTCCGGCGGCCAGCAGCAGCGCCTGTGCATCGGCCGGGCGCTTGCCGTGCGACCACGGGTGCTGCTCATGGACGAGCCGTGCTCCGCCCTCGACCCGACGTCGACCAGGGTCATCGAGGAAACCATGGGGGAGCTCGCCAAGGACGTCACCATCGTGATCGTCACGCACAACATGCAGCAGGCCGCCCGGGTCTCCGACCACTGCGCCTTCTTCCTCGCCGAGGCCGGTGCGCCCGGTGTCATCGTCGAGCACGGGCTCACGCGCCAGGTCTTCGGCGAGCCCAACGACCCGCGCACCGAGGACTACGTCAACGGCCGCTTCGGCTAACCCCTCGTTGCGTCATCAGCGTTGTCCGCACGGCCACGCTGGCGGGTTATGACGCGAGGGGTATTAGTGCAGGGAGAGGGGGCGGCGGGCGAGCAGCGCCGCCGGCACGTCGGTGAGGACCGCGTCCGCTCCGGCTCGTTCCAGCAGCTCGGCGTCCACGGTGCGGTTGACCGTCCAGACCCGCAGCCGGAGCCGGGCCGCGCGGGCCTCGGCGATGACGCTGGGATGGATGAGCAGGGACCGCAGCTCCGCGTGCAGGGAGTCGCAGCCGAGACCGACGGCCCAGGACACCGAGCGCGACAGGTCGTCGTCGTCGATCAGCCCGAGGGAGAGCGCCGGCTCGCGCCGCCCGACCTCGAGCAGCAGCTGTGGGTCGGCCGAGGACACCACGAGGTCGTCGTGGGGTAGCCCCTCCACGCCGTGCAGGACCTTGCGGGCCAACGAGGAGACGCGCGGGTCAGGCTTCACGTCGACGACGAGCCGCCCACGGCCGGCGACGACACCGGCGACCTCACGCAAGGTCGGGATGACATGGCCGCCCGGCAGCAGCATCCGGCGGAGCGCCTTGAAGCAGGTCCGCTCGACGAGGACTGCGAGGCCGGCAACCCGGCGCAGGTCGGCGTCGTGCACGCAGACCGCGACCCGGTCGGCGGTCAGCCGGACGTCGACCTCGACGCCGTGCGCTCCGGCAGCCAGTGCGGCCTCGACCGAGGCGAGGGTGTTCTCAGGGTGGGTGGGTGAGGGGAAACCGCGGTGTCCGAGGACCTCCATGCAAGGCAGGGTCCGGCAAGGGTGCAACAGCACGGCAAAAGTGACACCGACGCGGGGTGAACGTCAGCGGGCGGGACGGAGCCTCTTGGTCCGGAACGGACCCCGAACCTCGAAGGTCACACCGGTCACGGTGGCACCGGGACCGCGCTGCGAGGAGAAGTACATCCGCGAGCCGTCGGGGCTGAAGGCCGGCCCGGTGATCTCGGAGGCATCGTGGCCCATCAGTCGGACCACCGGGGTGACGATCGAGTCCGGTGTGATCATCACGACCTCGAGGTTGCCGCCGTCCTCACCGACGAAGATGTCGCCGGACCGCGACACCACGATGTTGTCCACGCCGGTGAGCGGCGCAGCGGCGCCGAGAGCGGCGGCGTCGTACAGCTTGGTCAGGCGCTGGGTCTTGACGTCGAGGTCCCAGACGACGTTGTCGCCCTTGGTCGTGAAGTAGACGTGGTCGGCGTCGAACCAGACGCCCTCACCACCGTTGAACGCCGTGCTGCCGGCGGGCCGGAGCGGCGTTCGCGCTGGCTGCGGCAGCTCGGGGAGCGGGACCGCGACCCACGTGACGGAACCGTTGGCGGCGACCGCCATGGCCTCGAGCTTGCCGGAGGCGAGGCTCGGGTAGCTGGTGGGGATGAATCGGTAAAAACGGCTGTCACTCTGGTCTTCGGTGAGGTAGAGCGTCTTGCGGCTGTGGTCTACCGCCACGGCCTCGTGGCTGAAGCGACCCAGTGCCGGACGGACAACACCTTGGCCGGCCTTGGTGACGTCGCACTCCCAGACCTGCCCGGTCGGGACCTCTTCGCAGGACAGCCAGGTGCCCCACGGGGTCGGGCCGCCGGCGCAGTTGTTCTGGGTGTCCGCCAGGATCCGGTAGCCGTCGACGACGTTGCCTCGACGGTCGAACCGGAGCGCGCCTGCGCCGCCACCGGAGGCCGCCGCGGTCTCGCTGTTGGAGGTGTAGACCCAGCCGCCGTCGGGCTGCGGGAACACCGCCCCGCCGTCGGGGGCCGAGTGCCACAGGTAGCCGCTCTTGCCGACCGGCTTGCCGCTGGTCGCGAGGATCCGGCTGGAGAAGCCCCGGGGCAGCATCACACCGTTGGCGTCGGCCTTGAGCAGCGGGCCGTAGGGGCCCTTGCCGGGCTTGGCCGTGCCGCCGTAGGCGTTGGCCCAGAACGACGGACCGAGGGCGGTGACTCCTACGGCCAGGGCGCTGCTGCGCAAGAAGTCCCTGCGGTCCATGACGTTCTCCAGTGCTGGGGAGGCGGGTACGACGGAAGTGGTGCTGTCTTCTACGCGCGGGTGCCGCGGACCTGCCGCGGGCGGTCGGAGCGAGCGCCGATGGGGGCGGTCGCCTGGGTCACGGCCTTGCTGCC
>JBKKBU010000198.1:0-7725 GCA_046713755.1 Mycobacteriales bacterium | reverse complement strand
CGAACAGCTTGCGGGCGTGTTCGCTGAAGGCGCGCATCGGGGCTGTGGGACCGATCTCAAGGAACGTGACGCCTTCCTTCGACACCCCCGTGTGCCCGGCCGGCCAGTGGTAGAGCTCGCCGGCGCTCACGAGTTCCTGCGCACCGTCGGCGTGCGTGATCTCGATCGAGCCGGTCAGGACGATCCCCCAGTGCGGGCTCGGGCAGCGGTCGCCGGGCAGCCCCTGCAGCACCGGGCCCATGTCGGTGCCGGCCGGCAGGGTGGCGTGCCGGATCGCCATGTCGCCGAACTCGGCGTACCGCGTGACGAGCTCTCCTTGGGCGACTTCGACGGGCAGGTCTTCGATGCGCACAGACATGTCAGCTCTCCTTGGGGTGGGCGCGGCCAGCGGCCGCGCGGTAGTGGTCGTCGTCGCCCGGTGTCGCGTGCGCGACGGCCAGCGACTCCTCTGGGGTCAGCACGCTGATGACGCAGAACTCGTTGCCGAACGGGTCTTGCAGGACCGACCAGTCGATCCTTGGTGGTTCGCCGTCGTACGTCCCCGGCCGGGGGTAGATCGTCGGCGCCCGTTTGAGCCGACCGCCGATCCGCTCGACCTGCGCGACCGCTGCGTCTACGTCACGCACCCAGATGTCGACGTGGGCCCGGTTGGCGTCTTCTCCCTTGCGGGTGCGCACCAGATGCAGGATCACCTGGTGCCGCCAGGGATCGGGCTGGCCGAGGTAGGAGTA
Source organism: Mycobacteriales bacterium (assembly GCA_046713755.1). GTDB lineage: Bacteria > Actinomycetota > Actinomycetes > Mycobacteriales > SCTD01 > JAUYQP01. The sequence continues at coordinate 6,994 of JBKKBU010000198.1, read as the reverse complement.
GCGGCCCGGGAAGAAGGACGGAATCACCAACAGCCCGGTGACCTCTGACCAGAACGCCTCGGCGACGGCGAGATCGTCTACGTCGAACACCGTGCACCGCAACTGCCCGATCGCCATGTCGGCTTTTTACTCGCATTGCGAGTAAAGTACAAGCGTGCCCGATGCCTCGCCTGCGACCTACGGCTTGCTCGGCATGCTGGCAACGCAGCCGATGACCGGCTACGAGCTGACCCAACAGCTGCGCCGAAGCCTGCGGTTCGTGTGGCCGACGTCTGAGGGCCACCTCTATCGCGAGCAGAAGAAGCTCGTCAGCCTCGGTTGGGCGACGGTGACGATCGAGCCGGCAGGCCGACGCACGCGTCAGCGGTACGCGATCACCCGGGCCGGGCGCTCTGCTCTTCGGGCCTGGTTGGCGACCGATCCGGAGGAGCCGCACCTGCAGGTCGAAGGGGTGCTGCGGGCCTTCTACGCCGACAGCGGTAGTCCTGACGCACTGGCCGGGTCGATGCGGTCCACCGCCGCCTCCGCGGGCGCGATGCTTGCCGAGCTGCACGGGTTCGTCGAGGACTACCTCGCCGAGGGCGGGCCCCTCGAGATGCTCGAGGCGCGAACGAGCACGCGGACCTTCCGGGGTCGGGACATGTATCCCGAGCGGTTGCACGCTGTTGCCGTCGCGCTGGACGTCACGATGGAGCTGCTGGAGGTGGTGGAGACGTTCTTTACGCGGACCGCCGCTGAGGTCGACGAATGGCCGAGTACAACGGCTGCCGAGCTGACGCCATCGACCCGCGCGAGGCTCGAACGGATCCAGTCCCGCCGCCGGTGATGACGCACCGGTTGACAGCCCTGATCAAGCTCGGCTCGGCCAGGGCCGGCACCGGTGTCGAGTCGCCCGCGACGTGGAGGCGCGGCAGCCACCCCCTGCCGGACGAGTAGGCAGCTCGACGAAGGTAGGAGCTGTTTCGGGATCTTGAGCCGCTGGGTGCGTGGTTGTCCGCGGTCTGAGACATCCGCGGGTCTACGGTCACTCTCAGTGCGCACCTGACAGGGGAGGCTCGGCATGAGACGGCTGCAGGACTTGGGGGTCGGGCAGCGCCTGGCCGGCGCCTTCGGGGTGATCGCACTGCTGTTGGTGACGGTGGTCGGGGTGGCCTTGGCTGGTATCTCCTCACAGAACCGCACGCAGCGGGCGCTGGTCGCTGACCAGCGCGCGACCGAGGACGCATTGCAGCTCAAGTTCCGGGCCGCGGACGTCAACGGGTGGCAGACCGCCTACGCCTTCGACGCCGTACTCAAGGCCAAGGATGCGCTCAACGATGCGGTCGGCAGCCGCAAGAGCTTCGTCGAGTCCAGCGCGGCCTTCCGCACGGAGCTGGCCGCCGTGAAGGCGGACGCCGCACTCAGCGACCACCTGGCCGATATCGAGGAGATCGCCGACTCGTTCAACCGCTTCATGGTGCTGGACGAGCGCATCGTGGCCCTGTACCGGACCGGCCGCCCGGCGGACAGCACGGAGGCCACCGGCATCGTGCTCGGTGAGGAGCTGGTGCTCTTCAACAAGATGGCCGAGGGAGCTGATCGGCTCGATCAGGCGGTGCAGGCGAAAAGCAAGCAGCAGGCAGCGGACGCGGAGGACGCGTCCGCCCGCACCCGGACCACGATGATCGTCGTCGCCGTCCTGTCGCTGCTCCTGGCGATCGTGCTGGCCACCCTCATCACCCGCTCGCTGACCCGCCCCCTCCGTCGTAGCGTGGACCTGCTGCGTGACGTAGCGAAGGGCAATCTCACCGGCCGCGTCGACAACCCCACCGGAGATGAGTTGGGCCAGATGGGGGTGGCTCTCAATGAGAGCCTCGATCGGATGGGCGAGACGGTCGACGGCATCGCCCAGGGGTCGGCGACACTCTCGTCGGCGTCCGAGGAGCTGTCCGCGGTGAGCCAGCAGATGAGCGCCGCTGCGGAGGAGACGGCGGTGCAGGCCGGCAGCGTGTCCGTGGCCGCGGAGCAGGTCTCGCACAACGTCCAATCGGTCTCTGCCGGCGCGGAGGAGCTGGGGGCCAGCATCTCGGAGATCGCGAAGAACGCCACCGAGGCCGCTCAGGTGGCGGGCCAAGCTGTTCATGTCGCGGAACAGGCCAATGCGACCGTGCGCAAGCTCGGCACCAGCTCGGCCGAGATCGGCGAGGTCGTCAAGGTCATCACCTCGATCGCCGAGCAGACCAACCTGCTGGCCCTCAACGCCACCATCGAGGCAGCCAGGGCGGGCGAGGTGGGCAAGGGCTTCGCGGTAGTGGCCAGTGAGGTCAAGGACCTGGCTCGCAAGACCGCGACCTCGAGCGAGGAGATCGGCCGCAAGATCGCGATGATCCAGGACGACACCCGCGAGGCCGTTCAGGCGATCGGCCAGATCACCGAGATCATCCAGCGCATCAACGACATCCAGACCGTCATCGCCGCGGCGGTGGAGGAGCAGGCGGTGACCACCAACGAGATCAGCCGCAGCGTCACCGAGGCCGCCACCGGTGCCAGCGAGATCGCGCGCAACATCACCGGCGTTGCCGAGACGGCTCGCGGTACGACGCAGGGCGCCGCCGAGACGCATCGCGCCGCCGAGGAGCTGTCGCGGTTGGCCGCTGAGCTGCAGAGCCTGGTGAGCCGGTTCGACCTGGGTGGCCAGCCCACGATGGCGGGCGGCTCTCGGAGGTGACCGAGGACGAGGAGATCCTGCTCGCCTTCCTCGAGGAGAGTCGCGAGAACCTCGATCAGCTCGACCGTGATCTCGTCGACCTGGAGGCACAGGCCGGTGACCCCGACCTGCTGTCGCGGATCTTCCGGGTCGTGCACACCCTGAAGGGCACCTGCGGCTTCCTCGGCTTTTCCCGGTTGGAGGCGCTCGCGCACGCCGGCGAGGACCTGCTCGGGGAGTTACGCAGCGGGACCATGCAGCTCGACCAGGGGACCGTGAGCTCGCTGCTGCGGCTCGTCGACGCCGTCCGGGCGATCCTGGCGCAGATCGAGGCGAGCTCCGAGGAGCCGGCAGACGATCACGAGGGACTCATCGCCGAGCTGCGGTCGCACCTGCCGACAGATGCCGGCCCACCCGATAGCGACCAGCTGGTTTCGACCCTGCCCGACGAGCGCGAGCTGCCCGCCGCAGAGGTCGACAAGCCGGTGTTGCCGGTCTCAGCAGAGAACAGCGTGCGCGTCGACGTCGCGGTCCTCGACGAGCTGATGGACCTGGTGGGGGAGCTGGTCCTGGCCCGCACCCGGATCGGCGAGCTGGCAGCGCTGGATGACGACGGGCCGTTGGCCGCGCCCTACCGCGAGCTCAGGGTCGTCGCCGGGGACATCCAGGACAGCGTCATGGCCGCGCGGATGCAGCCGGTCGGCACTGTCACCGGCAAGTTCCACCGGATCGCACGCGATCTCGCGGCGGCCCTCGGCAAGCAGGTGCTCGTCCAGCTCGAAGGTGAGGACGTCGGCGTCGACAAGGCGGTCAACGAGGCGCTCAAGGACCCCTTGCTCCACTTGGTGCGCAACGCCCTGGATCACGGCATCGAGACCCCCGCCGAACGAGTCGCTGCGGGCAAGCCAGCCGCTGGACTGCTGCGCATCCGGGCATTCCACGAAGGTGGGCGGGTCTACCTGGAGGTCGCGGACGACGGCCGCGGCGTCGATCCCGACGCGCTGTTGGCCAAGGCCGTCGAGCAAGGCGTCGTGACTGCCGAGGAGGCGGCAGAGCTCACTGCCGCGGAAACGCTCGACCTGATGTTCCGGGCCGGGCTGTCCACCCGCGACGAGGTCACCGCCACATCCGGCCGCGGCGTCGGGATGGACGTCGTGCGGTCCTCGCTCGAGCAGGTCGGCGGCAGCATCGAGGTCTCTTCGACGCCGGGCCGCGGTGTGCTGTTCCGGCTCAACGTGCCTCTCACGCTAGCGATCATGCCTGTCCTGGTCACGTTCACCGGCGGTGGGCGCTACGCCGTTCCGCAGGTGCACCTGCGTGAGGTCACCCACCTCGACGCCGCGCAGGTCGCTGACCGGGTCGATGTCGTGGAGGACGCCAGGCTGCTCCGGCTGCGTGGTCGGCTGCTCCCCCTGGTCGACCTGGCCGGGCGGCTCGGCGTCTCGACGCAGCGCACCGATCAGGCCCTTGTGGTCGTCGTCGTCGAGACCGAGGGGCGCCGCTTCGGGCTGGTCGTGGACGACGTGGGTGACACCGTCGACGCCGTGGTCAAGCCACTGCCGCGGCTACTGCGGTCCATCCCGGTGTTCGCTGGGACCACCATTTTGGGGGACGGTCAGCCGGCCATGATCCTCGACGCCTCGGGCTTGGCCGCGGCCGCCGGCATCGCCGCCACTGATCAGCTCGTCGGTGGCGAGGGGGGTGACCTCGGGGCGAGCGCTGCCGGTTTGCTGCTGGCGACCGGACCGGATGGTGGCCGGCTGGCCGTGCGGGTGGCGCAGGTGCGTCGGCTCGAGAGCTTTGCTGCCGAACGCGTCGAAAGGGCCGGAGAGGTCGAGCTGGTGCAGTACGGCGAGGAGATCCTGCCGTTGCTCCGCGTGGCCGACTTCCTTCCCGAGCGCCGGCAGTCTGATCGCGAGCAAGGGCCGTCACCGGCCAGTGAGGGAGTCGCGGCTGTGGTCTGCGAAACCAGCCGCGGCCCAGTGGGTTTTGTCGTGAGCTCGATCGACGACGTGGTGGCCGAACCCGCCGTCCCGCGCCAGCCGGCTAGCCGCCCAGGCGTGGAGGCGTGTGTCGTGATCGGGGAGCGGGTGGCTGAGCTGCTCGACGTCGAGGCTCTCGCCGCCGCGGCCGGTATCGGGCGGGCCTCGTGACACAGCCCGCGAGCGGCAGTGACGACCTGCGGCTGTGCACCTTCGCCGTGGGACACCTGCTGCTGGGCCTGCCCGTCGAGGACGTGGCCGAGGTGGTGCGCGGGGAGCAGCTGACCGTCGTACCGCTAGCGCCACCCGCCGTGGTCGGGCTGCTCAACCTCAGAGGTCGGATCGTCCCGGCAGTCGATGCGCGCACGCGCTTCGGGCTGCCTCCTCGGGAACCTGACGTCGAGCCGACGCACGTCATCATTCACTCCCTCGGTGAGCAGATCAGCCTCGTGGTGGACCGGCCAGGCGATGTGCTGACCGTGGCTCGACGTGATCGCGAGGAGGTCCCCGACACGGTGAGTGCCGACATCCGTAGGTTGCTGACATCGTCGTACCAGCGGCATGGTGCGCTGCTGCTCGTGCTCGACCCCCAGCTCGTCCTGAACGTCACCTGATCCCCCACCCCTTCGGCAAGGAGCACCGCGACGTGCAGTCCCTCGTGATCGACGACTCCCGCGCCATGCGCCTGATCCTCGGCCGCATGCTGCGCGACCTGGGTTTCACCGTCGCTGAGGCCTCCAACGGGCGGGAGGGACTCGAGCAGCTCGCGGCCGGCGTCGCCCCCGACCTGGTGCTCGTCGACTGGAACATGCCGGAGATGACCGGTATCGACTTCTTGGAGGCGATGCGGCTGCCGCCCTACGCGTCGCAGGCCAAGGTCATCATGGTGACGACCGAGACCGAGATCCCGCAGGTGATGCGGGCGCTCGGTGCCGGCGCCGACGAGTACCTCATGAAGCCCTTCACCCGCGATTCGGTCCTCGACAAGCTGCACCTGCTGGGCTTCGAGGTCTGAGGCGTGGAGCCGTCCCCCTCGCAGATCCGCGTGCTTGTGGTCGACGACTCCGTCGTCATGCGGCGCGTCGTGGCCAGGGCTCTCGAAAGGGACCCGGCCATCGCGCGCACGGACTTCGCGGGCAACGGGCGGCTCGCTCTGGCCAAGATCGCCGAACGCCAGCCCGACGTGGTCGTGCTTGATCTCGAGATGCCGGAGCTGGACGGCTTCGCCACGTTGGCTGAGATCCGTCGAACGGATCCGCTGCTACCGGTTGTGCTGTTCAGCAGCATCGACGAACGGGTCGCGGCGGCGACGCTCGATGCACTGTCGCTGGGCGCCACCGACTTCGTGCTCAAGCCCAGTGCTACTGCGCTCGACGCTGCAGAGGCCTACGTGAAGGAGCACCTGACGCCACTCGTCAAGGCGCTCGCCGCGCCGCGACAGACCTCGTCTCGACGTGGTCGACGGGCGGAGCCGCACCAGCAGGGGGCCCCGGTGGAGGCCGTCGTGGTCGGGGTGTCGACCGGGGGGCCTGATGCCCTGTCGATCCTCGTGCACGGCCTGCCGTCGGACCTGGCCGTGCCCGTGCTGGTCGTGCAGCACATGCCGGCGATGTTCACGCGACTGCTAGCCGAGCGGTTGCACAGGGTGGGCGGGATGCGGGTGACCGAGGCCCGTGACGGAGAGCTGGTCGTGGCGGGGACGATCTACATCGCGCCCGGAGACCGCCACCTCGAGCTCGGCCGCCAAGGTGCGGAGGTCCGAGTGGCGCTGGGTGACGGCCCTCCCGAGAACTCCTGTCGGCCGGCGGCGGACGTGCTCTTCCGCTCGGCGGTCCAGGTCTACGGGGCCGGTGTCGTTGCTGTCGTCCTCACCGGGATGGGGCGGGACGGGTCGCGCGGGTGCGAAGCCGTCCGCGCGGCGCGGGGTCAGGTTGTCGTGCAGGACCCCGACACCGCGGTCATCGGAAGCATGCCGGCGTCGGTGATGGACGCCGGGCTGGCGCACGTCGTCCTGGCCATGGATGAGATCGCCGGCGACCTGGTCCAGCGGGTGACGAGAAGGACCATGGCATGAGCCTGTCTCCGGTCGACTTCGACTACGTGCGACGGCTGGTGGCCGCGGAGAGCGCGCTAGCGCTCGGCGAGGGGAAGGCCTACCTCGTCGAGGCCCGTCTTGCACCGATCGCGGAGCGCGAGGGCTACGACACGGTTGGCGAGCTGATCGGCCGGCTGCGGACGGCCTCGTCCGCGTTGCGTGACGACGTGGTCGAGGCCATGACCACGAACGAGACGTCGTTCTTCCGCGACATCCACCCGTACGACGCGC
>JBKKBU010000197.1:0-4804 GCA_046713755.1 Mycobacteriales bacterium | reverse complement strand
CGGCATCCGCGACAGCGTGCTCCGCCGGCTCGCTGCCCTCGCCGCCAGCCCGTCGATCGAAGGGCTGGTCATCGGTCCGGGTGCCGGTCTCGACCTTGGCGAGCCGCTCTGGGACGGGTCGGGCTTCACGGCGGTCCTCGTCGGACAACCCGGTGGTCTGGTGCCCGACCTCGACCCCGGTGACGGTGGTTCGCCCGTGCAGTTCCTGCCGCTGCTGCCGATGACCCCGCACGAGGCCGCCTGGAAGCGCGTCCACGGTGCCGAGGCGCTTGAGGAGCGTTGGCTCGCGCAGCAGCTCGACCTGCGCGACCCGGCGCGGCCGCAGGCAGTCCTGGGGTGAGGTCGCTGCAGGTCCGGCTGACTGCGCAGGCGGTGCAGTGCCGCCTCGCCGGGAGCCCGCTGACGGGCGCGTTGCTGGAGGGGGCTGCCGCGGATCTTGGGGCCGGTGGGGTCGTCGCGGACCTGCTGGCCGCCCATGCCGACGAGCCGTCCGGGTCGGTCCCGTCGCTGCGGCTGGCCGGGTCGCTCCACCGGCTTGTCCTCGAGCGCAAGGCACCGGAGCTGGCGCTCCACTACCCGAGCGTGGGTGGCACCGCCTCGGTCGAGGGCGTCTGGCCGGCCGCCGAGCGCGCCTGTCGGGAGCACCGGGATGAGTTGCGCGAGCTGCTCCGTCGACCGGTGCAGACCAACGAGGTCGGGCGGTCCGCAGCGCTCTACGGCGCACTGGCCCTGCTGGGGCACGCGCCCGTCCGGCTGCTCGAGCTCGGCGCCTCCGCCGGGCTCAACCTGCGCTGTGACGCGTTCAGCTACGACGTGGCGGACGGCGTCGTGCTGGGGGATCCGAGCAGCCCCGTCCGGTTGCACCGGCCCTGGGAGGGGAGCCCACCGCCGTACGACGGGTTCGGGACTGTCATGTCTCGTCGGGGCTGCGACCCGGCGCCGCTGGACCCTGCGACGCCCGAGGGTCGCCTGACCCTCACGTCCTACGTCTGGGCCGATCAGCTGCCGCGGCTCGAGCGGCTGCGCGGCGCGCTGCAGGTCGCTGCGCGGGTGCCCGCCGTTGTCGAGCGCGCCGGTGCGCTCGACTTCCTCACCGGGGAGCTGGCCGTTCTGCCGGAGGGCATCACGACGGTGGTGTGGCACAGCGTGGTCTGGCAGTACGTCGACCCGGGTGAACGGATCGCTGTGGACGCGCTGCTGGACAGGGTCGGCGAGCAAGCTCCCGCGACCGGCCCGCTGGTTCGGGTCAGCCTTGAGCCGGAGCGGGTGGGTGGCAGCGACTACACGTTCCGGCTGTATGTGCAGCGCTGGCCGACCGGCCAGCGGGTGCATGTCGCGGACGCCCTTGGCCACGGGCCGCCGGTGCGCTGGACGGGTGCGAGAATGGACGCGTGACGACCACGCTGGTCTACGACGGCGACTGCGGGTTCTGCACGTCCTCGGTGCGCTGGATCGGGCGGCTGCGGCTGCATGCTGATGTCCTCGTGCCCTACCAGGAGGCCGACCTCGCCGCGCTCGGACTCACCAACGAGCAGTGCCACGACAAGCTGCAGTGGGTCGGGGCACAACGGGGCAGTGGTCATGAGGCAGTGGCGCGGCTGCTGCTCGACTCCGGCCCCCTCTGGGGTCTGGCAGGTCGGTTGCTGCTGGTGCCGCCGTTGTCCTGGCTGGCCGCAGGGGTGTATCGGCTGGTGTCCGACAACCGCCGTCGGCTCCCGGGAGGCACGCCTGCCTGCGCGCTCCCACTCGAGGAGCGACCTCACGCGTCCTGAAGGACCGCCGGTCGCCGCGCGCGCAGCCGCTCCAGCGGCAGGAAGGCGAGCAGGCACACCAGGTGTGGCAGGAACACGATGGCGATGCAGGCCCACGTCATGAGGTGGAAGGCGAGGTACCCGGACAGCGCCGCGTAGAGCCGCCGGCCGGTCAGGACAAGCAGCAGCGGCGCTGCCAGCTCGATGCCAACGAGAGCCCACTGCCCGACGTGCAACAGCCAGGTGTGGTCCAGCAGCTGCTCGCCAAGGGGGGTCCCTCGCCGCAGCACCGCCCGGGTGAAGACGGCGCTGTCGAGCCAGTTGAGCAACCCCCCGCCGAACCGGTTCTTCGCTACCACCGAGAGCACGTACGTCGCGACGACCGCGAGCTGCACGCACCTCACGGCGAAACCGGCAGCCTCGTCGGGTGTCTGGTCGCGGTGACTGGCCCGTGCCACGGTCGGCAGGACCGCCAGGGCCACCAGGAACGCGAACCGGTCGTGGTCGACCTTCCCGTAGGACATCGCGATGAGCATCCACTCGCCGTAGAGCACCGCGACCGCGACGCCGAGCAGCCTCGGCGCCCGGCCGGTGGCGGCGACGATCGCGGTGAGCAGCAGCAGGACCTGCACCAGATCGACCAGCCCAGGTGTCGGCGCGGGCAGCGACAGCAGCCGCTCGATGAACAGCGGCCGGTACATCGACGCGGGTGCGGTGTCATGGGAGGCGACCCACGGCGTCGTCAGCAGCACGTCAACGGGCACGAAGAGGTAGAGCAGCGTTCGCAGCCAGGCGATCCGGCCCAAGGCCACGGGGTGGGTCAGCCAGCCGGTCATCGCGCCTCCCGCCACACCGCGAGCACCTGTTCGGTGACCGCCCCCGGGGCTCCTGCGGTCAGCTGGTAGGTCGTCCGCACGATCTGGATCTCCACGTAGCGCGGTCGATCCGGGTGTCGGTGCTGGTACACCGCGGCCAGCTCGCCGAGGATCTCAGGGCGCGTCACCAGGCGGTCGAGCTGGCCTTCGTACTCCGCCCGTCGCATGCCGATGTCCTGCTCTCCGACCGGGACGGTTCGGCCGTCCGCCCGCACCGCGCGCAGGGTCGTCGAGAGCACTCGGCCGTCGGGGTCGTCCGCCGTCGAGTACATCCGGAACGGCCCGAACGGGAAGTGGTCGTCGCTGCCGAACAGCGTGCCGGCCAGTAGTAGGGCGGCGGCCATGGCGAGAGCGACCAGCCGCACGCGTCGGCCGGCCGCAGTGAGCATCGGTCACGGTAACCCGACGAGGGGCTGCCGCATGGGTGCTGCGAGGATCGTGCGGACGTCGAGGCAAGGGAGCGAGGCAGTGCAGTTCGGCCGCAGCTACGAAGAGTTCGAGGTCGGTGCGGTCTACAAGCACTGGCCAGGAAAAACAGTCACTGAGTACGACGACCACTTGTTCTGCCTGCTCACCATGAACCACCATCCGCTGCACATGGACGCCAACTACGCGACCACCACCCCGCAGGGCAAGAACGTCGTCGTCGGCAACTACGTCTACTCACTGCTCCTGGGCATGTCGGTCGCCGACGTCTCCGGCAAGGCCATCGCCAACCTCGAGGTCGAGTCCCTCAAGCACGTGTTTCCGACCTTCCACGGCGACACCATCTACGGCCAGACCGAGGTGCTCGACAAGACCGAGTCGAAGTCCAAGGACGATCGAGGGATCGTCTACGTCGAGACCAAGGGCTACAACCAGGACGGCGTCCTGGTGTGCATCTTCCGGCGCAAGGTCATGGTTCCGAAGAACAGCTATCTCGAGGCGCGTGGTGGCGAGCAGCCCGGCCGACCGGTGCTTCAGGAAAACTGAGGGTTGTCGGCGTCCAAGTAGGGAACGACTGACGGCATGGGAACCGTCGTGATCGTCCTGATCGTCGCCATGATCGCGCTCACCTTGGTCGTCATGGCCGGTGGGATGGACCGCGTACGCCGAACGCCGACCCGGGCCGTCGTGCGCGACCCTGAGGTCGTGACGGAGACGCCGATCGTCCGCGAGCGGGTGGTCGAACGGCCCGTGGTGCGCGAGCGGATCACCGAGCGACGCGTCGAGTAGTCCCTCGTGCTCTTGACCAGCGCCGATCATGAGCGGACCGTGTGGGTGTGAGCGTTGCGCCGACCTGCCCCCGTTGCGCCGGCCCGCTTCGCGCGCCCGGACTCATGTCCAGTGAGTGGGAGTGCGAGCGCCACGGCGGGGTGGCACCCCTGCACATCGCGCCGCGAGTCGGCGTCGACGTCGTGGCCGCTACTGCCGCGAAGTCCACCGTGCCGCTCTGGTCGCCGTTACCGCTGCTGGCCGGCTGGGCGGTCACCGGGCTCGCCACTGCCGGGGATGAGCGCACCGGAGCGCGGGCCACCGTCTTGGCGCTGTCCGGGCCGTCACCGCTCGGCGGCCCTGCCGACCTGTTGCTCGTTGCCGAAGAACCGGGGACCGGGGTCGGCGGCCGCTTCGCTGGGGTCGACGCGATCGACCCGGGGGTGCACCTCGACGGCGCCCCCGACGCGAAGGTCGAAGCCGCGGGACACCCCACCGCGCTCTGGCGCGTCGCGTCGGCCGACGATCGGGTTGCCTTCGTGGGGGAGGCCATGGGCGTGTGGCTGTGGGCCGTGCTCTGGCCGCCCGCGGCCGAGCTCGTCCTCATCGAGCACGTCGTCCTGCACGACCTCAGGCACAGCTCGCACGTCGACATCGACCTGCCGATCGGCGCGCCTTGCCCGCGGCTCAACGCGGCCTGAACACACCGCCAGATCCTGAAACTTTTTGCTGTGGATAAGTACGCACACCTGTTCATGTGTGGTTTACTGCATGCAGGGAAGGAGCCGTCATGTCAACGCAGACCACCGACATCGAGGGCGCTGCTGTGCCGGTTGCTGTGGACATCTCGGCTGACCTCTCGGCTGACCTCTCGGCTGACCTCTCGGTTGACGTGGCACCGGAGGTCGCCGCCTTCTGGGCCGCGGTCCAAGCCCTGGCGGCGGCGAGTGCGGCTGGTCGGCTCGGTGACGAGCAGGCGGCGGC
>JBKKBU010000196.1:0-3032 GCA_046713755.1 Mycobacteriales bacterium | reverse complement strand
TCGTACGCCGCGAAGGTCGCTGCCGACCCTCGTCGGAGCGACCTGGAGCCGGTCGAGCCGGCCGAGGTCCGCCAGGTGCGCTCGGCGGACGGCACGGACCTGCACGTCGAGCTGCACGGTCCGGACGACGCCCCGGTCGTCGTGCTGGCGCACGGCTGGACCTGCACGACGGCGTTCTGGACCAAGCAGGTGCGGGCGCTCTCGCCGGACCTGCGGGTCGTCGCTTTCGAGCTGCGCGGCCACGGCCGGAGCGGCGGCAGCCCCGCGTCGTTCGGGCCGGACGCACTTGCTGCCGACCTGCAGGCCGTTCTTGCCGACGTGCTCGCCGCGAGCGAGAAGGCGGTCGTGGTCGGTCACTCGATGGGTGCGATGACTATCGCGGCTTGGGCCGGCCGGCACCCCGATGAGGTTCCCAGGCTGATCTCGCACGCCGTGCTCGTCAGCACCGGCATGGACCGGCTGTCCCTGGACTCGACGTTCGTACCGCTACCACGACAGCTAGCACGGGTGCAGGGCTGGCTGCAGGGCAGGGTGCTGGGCGGCCGCGGTCCGCTGCTGGGTCGCTCCTCGGTGCTGCTCACGCGCTGGTTCACGGTGTCGCGCGCCGCCGGCCCTGCCGACGTCGACCTGTGCGCATCGATGATGCGCGCCACCGACCAGCGGTCGCGGGCCGCCTGGAGCCGGGAGATGGGTCGCTTCGACCTGCTGGCCGACCTCGCCGCACTCACGGTCCCCGTGACGGTTGTGGTGGGCACGGCCGATCGGCTCACGCCACCGGCGTACTCCCGTCGCCTGGCCGACCACCTGCCGCAGTTGGCCGAGCTCGTCGAGCTCCCAGGGATCGGCCACATGGCACCGCTCGAGGCGCCCCAGGAGCTCGAGGCCATCATCGGCAACGCGATCCACGAGAGAGTCACCTCATGAGCAGCAGCGTGGCCGGCAAGGTCGTCGTCATCACCGGAGCAGCCCGGGGAGTGGGCGAAGGCCTGGCCAGGGTGCTCACCGCACGAGGTGCCCGCGTCGCGCTGCTGGGCTTAGAACCTGAGGAGCTGGCGAAGGTCGCCGCTGAGTTGCCCGGCAGCGCCGCCTTCGAGGTGGATGTCACCGATGCCAGCGCCCTCGAGCAGGTCGCTGCCAAGGTGCTCGCCGAGTTTGGTCGCGTCGACGTGGTGGTCGCCAACGCCGGCATCGGTGCCGGGGGCTTCCTGCAGCACAGCGACGTGCGCAACTGGGAGCGCGTGATCGAGGTCAACCTGCTCGGCAGCGTCCGCACGGTCCGGGCGTTCCTGCCGCACGTCGTGGCGAGTCGCGGCTACGTCCTGCAGGTCGCTTCCGTCGCGGCCATCGCGCATGCGCCACTGATGAGCGCCTACTGCGCGAGCAAGGCCGGCGTCGAGGCTTTCGCCCACTCGTTGGCGGCCGAGGTGAAGCACCACGGTGTCGACGTCGGGGTGGCCTACCTGTCCTGGACCGACACCGAGATGGTGCGCGGCGCCGACCGCACCCCCGGTCTCGGCGACATGAGAGCCGGGCTCCCCGGACTGCTGGGCAAGACCTATCCCTTGCTGCCGGCTGTCGAGCGGATCGCCGACGGCATCGGACGCCGGTCTCGGCATGTCTACGCGCAGAAGTGGCTGCGGGCGCTGCCGCACCTGCGGGGCGTGCTGCCGGCACTCACGATGCGTCAGTTGAAGGACGTGCCGCAGCACGAGGCGACCCTGAGGCAGGCTGGACCCGCCGCCTCCGCACCCGTGGGGGCTGGCGGCGCTGCCGACAGCGCGGCCGCCCATCGACCAACAGCGAGGTAGTCACGTGCAGCTCGTAGCGCCAGCCGACCAGATGTTCGTGCTCCCCGAGACGCGGGAGACCCCCATGCACGTCGGGGGACTCCAACTGTTCGACCTCCCGCCGGGGGCGGATGCGGACTACGTCGCGCAGGTGTACCGGGAGGTGTTGCAGACGGCGGACATCGCGCCCGCCTTCCGCAAGCGGCTGCACCGGTCTCCCGCGACGCTCGGCCAGTGGACGTGGGTGGACGACGAGGAGGTCGACCTCGAGCACCACGTGCGACTGTCCGCGCTGCCACGACCGGGCCGGGTCCGTGAGCTGCTGGGCCTGGTGTCCCGACTGCACGGCACGCTGCTCGACCGATCCCGGCCGCTGTGGGAGGCCCACCTCATCGAGGGCCTCGAGGGCGACCGCTTCGCGGTCTACACCAAGGTGCACCACGCCATGATGGACGGCGTCTCCGCGATGCGGCTGCTCGAGCGGTCGTTGTCGACCGACCCGGACGAGCGCGGCACGGCGGCCCCGTTCGCGGCCCGCCCCTCGCCACGCAAGGCCGGCGCCGCCGCTGGCCTGATGTCCCTGCCGGGCGCTGCTGCCAGTGCCGTCGCGGACCTGGTCACGCTGTCCCCGCGCGTGGTCAAGATCGCGCTCGGGGCCTTCAGCAAGGACTCGGTCACCTTGCCCATGTCCGCGCCGCGCAGCATCCTCAACACCACGATCTCCGGCAGCCGCCGCTTCGCAGCCGATGACTGGCCGCTCGAGCGGATCCGCGCCGTGGCCACGGCCGCCGAGGCCACCGTCAACGACGTCGTACTCGCGATGTGCTCGGGCGCCCTGCGGGAGTACCTCATCGAGCTCGAGGCGCTGCCGACCTCCTCCCTCACCGCGATGACTCCGGTGTCCCTCCGGGACGCCGACGACGACACCGGTGGCAACGCGGTGGGCACCATCTTGTGCAGCCTCGGCACCGACCTCGACGACGCGCGCGAGCGACTGCTGCACGTCCGGACCTCCATGCGCGCCGCCAAGCAGACCCTCGCCGGGCTGAACCAGACCCAGGTCAGCGCGCTGTCGGTGGCCGTCATGGCACCGCTCACCTTGCAGATGTTCGGGGGTTTCGGGGCGGCCGCCCCGCCGCCCTTCAACATCATCATCAGCAACGTCCCCGGGCCGAAGCAGTCGCTCTACTGGAACGGCGCCCGGATGACGGGCCACTACCCGCTGTCCATCCCGACCCACGGGCA
>JBKKBU010000195.1:0-7331 GCA_046713755.1 Mycobacteriales bacterium | reverse complement strand
GCCTTCACACCGCGCACGCTCGCCGACGTGCGTCGCCGGGGCTGGGCGCACTCCGTCGCAGAGCGGGAGATGGGCGTCGCCTCGGTCTCCGCTCCGGTCCGGTCGCGCGACGGCGCGGTCGTCGCGGCGCTGTCCGTCTCCGGGCCGCTCGAGCGCTTGACCCGGTCGCCGGGGCGCCTGCACGCCGAGGCCGTCGTGGCGGCGGCCGCAGAGCTCTCCCGACAGATCGCCTCCTGACCGGACTAGTCCGTCCGGAAGGGGCAAAACGGTCATCACGGGCCATAGTGCTGCGAGGCGTCGGGGTCGATGCTGAGGAGACGCCCCGCCCCTCCGGAGGTCCCGATGAACCGCTCCCGCACCCACTGCGTCCCGGCCCCGCTCCGACTTCCCGACGCGCCCGTCAACCTGGCCGTCTGGCGCTCCCGCCACGAGGCCGCCGTCCGCGCTGCTGCCGCCGCCCCTATCCGCTACCTGCCGGCGGCCTTCGTCGAGGCGCTGCAGGGCAGCTGGGGCGAGGCCTCGGTGCTGGAGCCCGCGAGGGTCCGACTCGTCCGGTAGCCCGTCCACAGGGCGCGCTGCCGTCGCCCTGCCTTTGTCGTACGCCGAAGGCACCCTCCTCGGTGGAGGTGCCCGATGCCCTGCTCAGAACCCGCGTGCGACGCACCGGTCTACGCCCGCGGCCACTGCTCGCGGCACTACCGCCAACTGCTGCGCAGCGGCGAGGTCCGGCCGGATCGAGCGCCGCGGATGTGCGGTGTGGAGGAGTGCGGACGCACGGCCGTCACCCGGGGCTGGTGCCACGGCCATTACCTCCGCTGGTCCAGAACCGGCGACGTCCAAGCCGACGTCCCCCTCGGGCGCAGCGGCCGGACCTGCTGCGCGGTGGCCGGCTGCGCGCGACCGATCCAGCGCCAGCGGCTCTGCTCACCGCATTGGCAACGGCTGGCGACGACCGGCGACGTGCGCGGAGCGGAGCCCTTTCGCACCATCGATGGCGACGGTTACCTCAACCGCGGCTACCGGCGGATACCCATCGCCTCCAGCGACCGGTGGCTGACGGGAGGCACCACGCCTGCCCTGGAGCACCGACTTGTCATGGCACGAGCTCTTGGCCGACCACTGCGGGCGGACGAGAGCGTTCATCACCGCAACGGGGACCGCCAGGACAACCGGCTCGAGAATCTCGAGCTATGGACGCGCTTCCAGCCCACTGGCGCCCGCGTGCAGGACAAGCTCGCATGGGCCCACGAAATGCTGCGACGTTACGACCCGAGGGCTCGAGAAGCGCTCGGCATGGAGCTCGATCCGAGCATCAGAGCCCCTCACGACGAGAGACCGCTGTCCGGACACTCGGACAACGGTCTCTCATCATAAAAACAACTGTAGCCCCGATGGGATTCGAACCCACGTTAACGCCGTGAGAGGGCGCCGTCCTAGGCCGCTAAACGACGGGGCCCTAGGCATATGAAGTTGTCCTGCCACGCTAGTCCACGCAGCATTGCTGGGGTACCTGGACTCGAACCAAGACTAACGGAACCAGAAACCGCCGGGCTGCCAATTACCCCATACCCCACTGGTGCTCGACCGGTTGCCCGTCCCAGCGCCTCGGAGAGTCTAGCGGACCGTCGGAGCCTGCCTCAAACGGCAGCCCGGAGCCGGCGCAGCACCCGATCCTTGCCGAGCAGCGCCATCGACTCGGGCAGCGGAGGGGCGACCGAGGCGCCGCAGACCGCCACCCGGATCGGCCCGTAGGCCTTGCCACGCTTGAGGCCGAGCCCGCCTTCGAGCAGCGCTCCGTCCAGGGCAGCCTGCACGGTCTCGGTGGTCCACGACGTGAGCGGCTCCAGAGCATCCGCAGCGGCGGTGAGCACCGGTGCGGCGGCGGGACCGAGCGCCTTCGCGGCAGCGTCCGGATCGACGACGAAGTCCTCCTCGGGCACGAACAGGAAGTGCACCAGAGCAGGGAGCTCCGACAGCAGCGCGATGCGGGTCTGCACCAGGGGTACCAGGTCGGCCAGCAGCGCGGCCTCCTCGGCACGGGGCGGTGACGACACCAGACCGGCCGCGCTCATGAACGGCAGCACCCGGCGTACGAAGTCGTCGTGCGTCAGCTCACGGATGTAGTGGCCGTTGAGCCAGGCCAGCTTCTCGAGGTCGAAGACCGGCCCGACGGTGTTGACCCTGGACCAGTCGAAGGACGCCGAGAACTCCGCGAAGGAAAAGACCTCCTCCTGCGACGGCAGCGAGTAGCCCAGCAGCCCGAGGAAGTTGAGCAGCGCCTCGGGCAGGTAACCCTGCTCCTGGAACCAGGTCAGCCGGGCGGCGGGGTTCTTGCGCTTGGAGATCTTGGACTTGTCGGTGTTGCGCAGCAGCGGCATGTGCGCGAAGGCCGGCTCGTCCCAGCCGAGCCAGCGGTAGAGCAGCAGGTGCTTAGGCGTCGAGGAGATCCACTCCTCGCCGCGCACGACGTGCGTGATGCCCATGAGGTGGTCGTCCACGACGACAGCGAGGTGGTAGGTCGGGAAGCCGTCGGTCTTGAGCAGCACCTGGTCGTCCGGCACCGGTGCGTTCACCTCACCGCGGATCAGGTCCGTGAAGTGCAGCGGCGGGTCGTCCGGCACCAGCATCCGGACCACCGGACTGGGAGCAGCGCCGCCCAGCGCGGCCCGCTCTTCGGCGGTCTTGCCCAGGCACAACCGGTCGTAGCCGGTGGGCAGCTTGCGCGCCTGTTGGTCCTCGCGCATCTCCTGCAGTCGGGCTGGCGTGCACCAGCAGTGATAGGCGTGGCCCGCCTCGAGCAGCTGCTGAGCCACCGGCTGGTAGGTCTCGAGCCGCTCCGACTGGCGATACGGCGCGAACGGCCCGCCCTTGTCCGGTCCCTCGTCCCAGTCGAGCCCGAGCCACGACAGCGTGTCGTAGACCTGCTGCTCGCTGTCGGCCTGGAAGCGGGCCCGGTCGGTGTCCTCGATGCGCAGCAGGAACTGCCCACCCTGCTGCCGAGCGAAGGCCAGGTTGAACAACGACATGTACGCCGTGCCGACGTGCGGGTCACCGGTCGGTGACGGGGCGACCCGGACTCGAACGGGCTGCGGGGTCCCCGTGGCGGCGTGAGCGGAGCGAGCGGCGTCGTGGGGTGTGCTCATGTGCGGGCCACCACCGGGTTGGTGAGGGTGCCGATGCCCTCGACGGTCGCGGCCACGGAGGAGCCGGGCAGCAGGGGGCCGACCCCGGCCGGCGTCCCCGTGAGGATCACGTCACCCGGCAGCAGGGTCATGAAGGCGGTGACCCACTCGATGACGGCCGGCACGTCGTGCAGCAGCTGCGCGGTCCGGCCGTCCTGGCGCAGCTCGCCGTCGACGGTGCAGGAGACCTGCAGGTCCGACGGGTCGAGCTCGGTCTCGACCCACGGACCGAGGGGGCAGAACGTGTCGTGCCCCTTGCCACGCGTCCACTGCCCGTCGGCCTGCTGGTGGTCGCGGGCGGTCACGTCGTTGCCGACGGTGTAGCCGAGGACCACGTCGAAGGCCCGCGCTCGCGGCACCTCACGACACAACCGGCCGATGACCACGGCGAGCTCAGCCTCGTGGTCGACCCGATCGCTGTTGCGCGGCAACACGATCGCGTCACCCGGTCCGATGACCGATGTTGACGGCTTGAGGAACGTCACCGGGCCGGCGGGAGCCGGACCACCCATCTCGGCGATGTGGTCGGCGTAGTTCTTGCCGATGCAGACGACCTTGCTCGGCAGGACCGGCGCGAGCAGCCGCACCTGGGACAGCGGGTGCTGCTCACCGGTCAGCTGCGCCGGCGCGAAGGGGTGCCCCGCCATCGTCAGCACCACAAGATCGGCGGGGTCCTCACCGGGACCCTCGACCACTCCGAAGGACACGTCGCCACCGACGGAGAAGCGGGCGATGCGCACGCAGGAGAGCCTTTCAGCGGACGGGAGGGTCGACCGCGAGGCTACCGGGGCGGCTCAGCGCAGCAGCTCCCTCGCCACGTCGCTGACGCGCTCGACCCACCAGTTCAGCTCGCCAGCATCACCGGTCTTGGACCAACCGAGCAGGACGAAGGCACCCAGCAGGGCCAGGTCGAGCTGGCGATCCCACCAGTCGCCGGCCACCACGCCATGCACCTCGAGGGCGGCGCGGTAGGCCGCGATGGTCTGCTCCTTGCTGCATGGCAAGCGGTCGCAGTTGACCGCCAGGTACCACGCGAGGTCGCAGCAGGCTCCCGATGCGCTCGGGAAGGCCCAATCGACCAGGATCGTCCGGCCGTCCGGGCGGTGCCCGAGGTTGCCGCCCTTCCAGTCGTTGTGCACCAGTGTCGAGGGGGTGTCTGCCAGCGCCCTGACGAGCGGCGCGGGGTCGCTCGCCAGGGCGTCGACGTCAGCAGCAACGCCGGGGGCAGCGGCATGCAGGGCGTCCCACCCGCCTACGACGTAGGACGGCACCCCGACCAGCGGCCCGCGGGCCGCCTCACGGGCGACGGTCTCCCGGGAGAAGGCGGCGTACCAGTCCATCGGGAGGCACAGCCCCACGGTGTCGGTGAACCCCCAGAACCCGGCGTGCAGCCCGGCCATGTCTCGCAGGAACTGCTGCTGGCTCTGGGCGCTGATCGGCGCATCGCCGTCCGGTAGGAACTGGTCGGCGACGTCCCGCATCAGCAGGACGCACGACCCCTCCGCCTCGCTCCGAGCCGCTCCGACGACGACCGGGTCGACGTAGGCCGCCACCTCGTCGTACAGCCCGCTCTCCCACATCACCACGGGTCGACACACCTCGTCCCGGGTAGCGCGCATCACCCAGTCGAGGTCGGCCGACAGCCACTTCGCGACGTAGCGCTGGCCGTCGATGACGACCCGTTCCATCGGCACGCCGGACAAACCATCACCAGGTCGCAGGGGCGTCCTGGACGTCGCCCCTGCCAGCAGCTCGGCCTCCGACGAGGCCACCGCCCTCGAGCTCGATCGCATCTGGCGCCCCTTAGTGCTTCGGCTCCGACTCGGCTTCCTGACGGTGCAGACCGGTCGTGTAGGCGTCTTCGAGGGCCTGCCACGACGCGGCGATCACGTTCTCGTGAACCCCGACGGTGTCCCACTCGGTGTGCCCGTCGGTGGTCTCGATCAGCACCCGGGTGACCGCGGCCGTGCCGTGCGCGCCGCTGACGATGCGCACCTTGTAGTCGACCAGCTCGAGCGCCGACAACCCTGGGTACAGCTCCACCAGCGCGGTTCGCAGGGCAGTGTCGAGAGCGTTGACCGGCCCATTGCCCTCGCCGGTGGCGACGATGCGAGCGCCGTGTGCGTGCAGCTTGACCGTCGCCTCGCTGACGACCCGCTCGTCGTCGCGCCTCTCCACGATGACCCGCCAGGACTCCAGGTCGAAGTAGCGCGGCCGCAACCCCATCTCCTCCCGAAGCAGGAGCTCGAAGCTCGCCTCGGCAGCCTCGAAGGACCACCCGACCGACTCGAGGTCCTTCACCCGGTCGATGACGCGGGTGATGGTGTCGGCGTCCGGCTCCAGCCCGAGCTCGCGGCCCTTGAGCTCGATCGTCGCGCGACCGGCGAGCTCGGAGATCAGCAGGCGCATGTCGTTGCCGACGAGCGCCGGTTCCTCGTGCTGGTAGAGGTCAGGGTCGGCCTTGATGGCACTGACGTGCAGCCCGGCCTTGTGCGCGAAGGCACTGGCCCCCACCCACGGCTGGTGCGGGTCCGGCGTGATGTTGGCGACCTCGGCCACCGCGTGCGCAACCCGACCCAGCTCCTTCAGCCGACCGTCCGGGAGCACCTGCCTGCCCAGCTTGGCCTCCAGCGCGGCGATGACGGAAAACAGGTCAGCGTTGCCGGAGCGCTCGCCATAGCCGTTGGCCGTCCCCTGCACGTGGCTCGCACCGGCGTCGATCGCCGCGAGGGAATTGGCCACCGCGCAGGCGGTGTCGTTGTGGGCGTGGATCCCGACCCGCAAGCCGGTCGCCGCCACTGCACCGACGACGTCCTGCAGCTGGGTCGGCAGCATGCCGCCGTTGGTGTCGCACAGCACCAGCACGTCAGCACCCGCCTCGGCGGCGACCTGCAAGACCTCCACGGCGTACGCCGGATCCGTGCGGTAGCCGTCGAAGAAGTGCTCTGCATCCAGGAACACCCGCATCCCCTCGCCGCGCAGGTACGCCACCGAGTCGCGGACCATCGCGAGGTTCTCCTCGCGGGTGGTGCGCAGTGCTCGCTCGACATGGCGGACATCGGCCTTCGCCACCATGGTGGCGATGCCCGCACCGCTGTCGCGCAGGTGCGCCAGGTCCGCGGCGACGTCACCGCCGGGTCGCCGGGTCGACCCGAACGCCGCCAGCTGGGCGGTCCGCAGGTCCAGCTCCGTGCGGGCTCTGCGGAAGAACTCCGCGTCCTTGGGGTTGGCCCCCGGCCAGCCACCCTCGATGAAGCCCACACCAAGGTCGTCGAGGTGCCGGGCAATGGCGAGCTTGTCGTTGACCGAGGGCGAGAAGCCCTCGCGCTGGGCGCCGGCGCGCAGCGGCGTGTCGTAGACGTGGAACGCGTCGGTGGGGACGCTCATCGCAAGGTGCTCCTGACACGCGAAGACCCCCCAGCCCGAGGGCATGGAGGGTCGCACGCTGAGCGGGGGTCGTTACCCCCGCGCAGCGCGCCGGCGAATGGTGGTGGTGCCTGTCATCCCTGCCACCGTGCCAGTCGTCTCACCCGGCGTCAAACCCGTCTCAGGAAGTGGTACTGCTCCACACCCGGATCAGGTCACGCACCGACAGGACGCCGACCACGTCGTCGCCCTCGCAGACCACGAGGTGCCGAAAGCCGCCGTCGACCATGACCTGGGCCGCACGCTGAAGATCCCAGTCGGGCGTCGCGGTCACCGCGTCCTTGGTGAGGTGGTGACCGGCGAGCTCGACGTCTGGGTCCTGGTCAGCCGCGATCGACTCGAGCACGTCGCGCTCGGTGAGGATTCCCGGCCCATCGGCATCGGCATCCATCACGACAGCCGCGCCGACCTTGCGGGCAGCCATCTGCTTGGCGGCCTGCCGCAGGGTGTGCGTGGGCCCGACCGTGAGAACCGCGGGTGACATGGCGTTGCGGACGAGCACCAGCGACCTCCAGATGACGGACCTGGAGCGACCCTAGTGCCGGGCCAGTCCGCGCGTCACGCCCGACCGCTCACGGCCGGTGTCGTCGCGTCAGCCGGACTGCGGCACCCGAATGCCGGCGAGGACGATCTCCGCCTCGCGAACCTCGACGATCTCGGCGCCTGCCTTGGCGCTGGTGGTGCGCCGGATCTGCTCCCCTTGCTCCCGACTCGCCTCGAGAG
>JBKKBU010000194.1:0-2755 GCA_046713755.1 Mycobacteriales bacterium | reverse complement strand
GACCAGCTCGACGCGTGGATCGAGGGTCGCGACCTCGGTGAGTTCGTCTCGTCCGAGGCCCGCGAGGCCCCCGCGTAGTTCGTTCCACGCTCGTACGACGGCCCCGCAACCCACGTGGGGTGCCGGGCCGTCGCGCTGTGCGGCTCGGACGCATCGTGATCCACATCGATGCACATGCCGAGGTGTCCACGCGGGGATTGCCACGGGTCGCGATCACGATGTGTCCACCGCGGACCGGTCACGCGAGCGCACCGAGGGCAAGTGCGGCGAGGGCGAGACGGCGCATGCCCCAGGGTTCGGCCGATCCGCTGCGACTCCTGTCTAGCCTGTCCTGGTGCTGGCCTCCGACCACCCGCTCCGCGAGGTCGTGGGCGTCCTGGACTTCCGCCGCCTGCTGCGGGTGCGCCTGGTCGGGCAGCTCGGCGACGGCCTGTTCCAGACGGCGTTGTTCGCAGCGGTCTTCTTCAACCCCGAGCGGGCGACCTCCGCCGGGCAGGCGGCGAGTGCCTTCGCGGTCCTGCTCCTGCCCTTCTCCATCGTGGGGCCGTTCGCCGGGGTCTTCCTCGACCGGTGGCAGCGCCAGGCAGTGCTGCGCAACTTCAACGTCGTACGGGCCGGGCTTGTCGTCCTCTTCGCAGCGCTGCTGGCGGCCCAGGGCCCGGCTGCCCCGGTCGTCCAGGGGGCCGCGCTGCTGGTGGTCTCGTGCAACCGGTTCGTGCTGTCGGGCTTGTCGGCGGCCCTGCCCCACGTGGTCGACGCGCGCCGGCTCGTGGTCGCGAACTCCGTCTCTCCGACCCTCGGTGGGGGCGCCTACGGGGTCGGCGGACTGCTCGCCGTCGCCCTGCGCGAGGTGTGGGGCGACGACGACCTGGGGGCCGCCCGCACCGCCCTGGTCGCAGCTGCCGTCTACGTCGCCGCCGGCCTGCTCGCAACTCGCATGGCCCGCGACCTGCTCGGTCCTGACCTCGTCGACCGGCGGGCCCTGCGCACCGCGCTCGCCGGCGTCGCGATCGGCGTCGCGCAGGGGGCCGCCCACGTCCGCGAGCGCGGTCAGGCCTTCCGCGCCCTGGCCGCCATCAGCGCGCACCGCTTCTTCTACGGGCTCTCGACCGTCGCCACCTTGCTGCTCTACACCGACGACGGCTTCCTCGGCTCGCAACGTGACGACGGCTTCGGCGGGCTCGCGCAGGTCGCCGGCGCAGCCCTGCTCGGTGGCCTCCTCGCGGCCCTGGTCACGCCGGCGGTCACCCGCCGGATCGGCACGCAGCGCTGGATCACCATCGTGTTCGCCGTCGCGGCGGTGATCGAGGTGGCGTTCGGTGCGCCGTACAC
Organism: Mycobacteriales bacterium; assembly: GCA_046713755.1. Classification (GTDB taxonomy): domain Bacteria; phylum Actinomycetota; class Actinomycetes; order Mycobacteriales; family SCTD01; genus JAUYQP01. The sequence continues at coordinate 1,423 of JBKKBU010000194.1, read as the reverse complement.
GCATGTCGCCTTCCTCGTCGCTGCAGTCTTCCTCGGCATCGCGGCACAGGCCGCGAAGATCTGCGTCGACACCCTCGTGCAGGAGTCGGTCGACGACGACTTCCGCGGCCGGGTCTTCTCCTTCTACGACACCGCCTTCAACCTCAGCTTCGTGTCGGCCGCCGCCGTCAGTGCGATCGTGCTGCCCGACAACGGCAAGTCGTACGCCGTGATCGCCATCGTCGCCGGGGGCTACGCCGTCACGGCAGTGCTCTACGGAGTGGTGTCCGCGCGCCGGGCCGCGGTCGAGCCACCGGAGCCGGTGATCACGCGCTGACGGCTACCGGACCAGACCGGTGCCGGTGCCGAGCAGACCGGGTGACGGGGTGGGTAGCCCGGGGGCTGCCGGAGTCGGTACCGGCGTCGGGAGCAGGTCGAGCACGGTGTCGATGACGTCCTTGACGGGATCCGGAGAGCTCGGCGGGGAGACGATCGGGGGGGTGCTGCTCGGACCACCCGAGGGGCGCGACGACGACGGCCGTGGGTTGCCGCCGGTCGGGGACGGACCCAGGATGACGGATGGGTCGATCGGAGCACCGGAGGCGCCGGGGTCGGGCAGGGCCTGCAGGTCTGGTGACAGCACCGCGTCCAGCGCCCGACTGGCGCTGTCAGCACCCGCGTCGACGAGGGCCGCGACCACTCCCCACGAACCGCCGCCAAGGCGGTACCCGCGCACGTTGGCGTAGCGCTCGTCAACGGTGCGGCCACCCCGCTTGGCCTCGGTCGCCAGCAGGTACCCGACGAGTTGCTCGCTGCGGGGGGCGCCGGCGACGACGTCCTGGCGCACCGACGCGGGAGCCACCGCGAGCAGCGCGCTGCCGTCGTCCGAGCTGGCGTCGAGTCCGCTGGCCAGGGCCCGCAGGTCCCGATCGTCCTGGACGAGATCGAGGGCGTAGCGCTCCTCCCACGAGTCTCCCGGAGTCAGCGCCAAGGGGGTCGTCGTGCCGCTGAGACCGCCGTAGGGGACCTGCACCTGGAACAGCTCGTCGACGGTCCGCCGGCTGGACCGCCCTGCCGAGCGGATCGTGCTCTCGCCGTCGAACACCGCTACCCGCAGCGCTGCCGGACCGCGCTCGATCCGGGTGAGCCCGCCGCCCTTGACCGCAACCTGCCCCGCCGCACCGTCAACCGTGACACCGGGGGCCTTCGCGGCGTTGACGAGGACCTGCCCTTGTCCGAGAACCTGGCGGGCGCCGTCAACGACGGTCACCGACGTGCTGGCACCGAGCAGCACTTCGCGGCCGCGGGTGACGAGCATCGCCGCGCCGAGCTTGCCGGTGCGGACGGTGGCACCGCGCGGCACCTCCTGACCGATGTCGAGGAGCCGCGTCGCCCCGTCCCCCCGGCCCCCGGCGGCCCCCCCGGCGGCCGCCCCGGTGGTGGG
>JBKKBU010000193.1:0-19606 GCA_046713755.1 Mycobacteriales bacterium | reverse complement strand
GGTCAGGGCCACCTGCCACGGGTCAGGTGCCAGCGGTGCGGATGTAGTGGAGGGCGGGCTCGATCTCGCCGGCGGCGAGCAGGGCGGCCGGGCGGCGACCGCCCGCCTCCGGCAGCGGGGTCCGCATGAGCGCATCCGCGGCGAGCGGTCCCCGCCCTGCGGCGCGCAACGCGGTCAGCATCCGGGCCAGTCCCGCCACCGGGCCGTCGGGTCCGAGCTGCCAGTCGGGGAAGTAGGAGCGGCCACTGATCTCGAGCCGCAGGAGGTTGCCGCTGCGCACTCGGTCGGCCACCGCCTGTCGGCTGACGCCACCGAGGATCGCGCAGAGCTGCTGGGTGGTCAGGGCGCGGGCTCGGAAGTCGCGGCGGCGGTCAGTGAGCCGCTGGGCGTTGAGGGTCCGGGCGAGGTCGACGGCGTGCGGGTCGTCCGGGCCGGGCAGCGCGTCCAGGCCACCGACGAGTCGCAGCGTCGCGAGGACGTGGTCGGGGTCCTGCTCGAGGCGTCGAGCGACGGCGCCGAGGAGCGCCTCATGGGTGACGGTCACGTCGGGGCCTCCTTGTCATCCTTGACACTATCGCCGCCTGAGATCCTGTCAAGGTTGTCAAGGTTCTCCCGGATGGTCTTGACAACTAATGTTGTCAAGGCCATCCTCACCCCATGCTGGACGTCGCGGTCATCGAGGACAGGGCAGCGGCAGCCGTCGCGCTGGACCCGATCCGCGCGCGACTGCTGGCCGAGCTCGCCGAGCCGGCCTCGGCCACGGCGCTTGCCACCCGGGTCGGGTTGACCCGGCAGAAGGTCAACTACCACCTGCATGCCCTCGAGGAGCACGGCCTCGTCGAGCTCGCCGAGGTGCGGCAGTGGGGTGGGATCACCGAGCGCGTGGTGCGAGCCACCGCGGCGTCGTACGTCGTCTCGCCCTCGGCCGTGAGCGCCGCCGGTGGCGACCCGGAGCGCACCGAGGACCGGATGTCGGCGCGCTACCTCGTTGGGCTGGCCGGTCGGTTGGTCCGTGAGGTCGGCGCCCTGGTCCGGCTGTCCGATGCGGCTGGCAAGCGGCTGCCCACCTTCACCCTCGACACCGTCGTCGGCTTCCGCTCCGCGCAGGACCGGGCGGCGTTCGCCGACGAGCTCACCGCGGCCGTGCTCGACCTGGTCGCCCGCTACCACCACGACGGCGGGCGGCCGCACCGGCTGCTCGTCGCCTCCCACCCGAGCCCTGGAAACCCACCCTCCGAGGAGCAGCCATGACCGAGACCACCGTCGAGCACCGCGTCGCCTTCGACGTCGAGGTGCCCGGCACCCCCGAGCAGGTATGGACCGCCATCGCGACCGCCGGCGGCATCAGCTCGTGGTTCCTGCCCACCGACGTCGAGGAGCGCCTCGGCGGCGCGTACGTCACGCACATGGGCGAGACCGACGCGCCCGGCACCGTCACGGGCTGGGACCCACCGCGGCGATTCGCCATCGAGGAGCCGGAATGGGCAGCGATGGCCGGCCATCCCGAGGCGGTGACCGCGCCGATGGCGACGGAGTTCCTCGTGGAGGCGCAGTCGGGTGGGACCTGCGTCGTCCGGGTCGTCTCCAGCGCTTACGGCACCGGCGCCGACTGGGAGGCGGAGTTCATCACCGACATGGAGCGCCACTGGCGGCCCTACTTCGACCGGCTGCGGCTCTACCTCGCGCACTTCCCGGGCCAGGTCGCCACGACGATGGTGGCCGAAGCGAGGGTGCCGGGGGAGGTCCCGGCGGTGTTCGCGGCGATGTGCCACGACCTCGGGGTCGGCGCCGTCGGCTCGGCGGTCGAGGCGCATGGCTTGGTCGGGACGGTCGAGATCGTCGGAGACGGCAATGCCTATGTGAGGGTGACCTCGCCGGTGCAGGGCTTCCTCGGGCTGGCCGCGTTCGGGCCACCGGACTCGACGACCGCCGCGGCCGGCGCGCAGCTGTTCTCCGACAACGCGGCCACCTGGGTAGAGCAGAACCAATCGCAGTGGCAGTCCTGGCTCGAGGGCCTGGCCGTCCCGACTGCCTGACGAAGCCGCCCGCCCGCGGCGTTGGCGCCGCAGCCGGCCGGCTGCGCCTAGGCTCGCGGCGTGCCTGACGACTTCGTCATCGTGCGCAACCCGGACCCGGACTCTGCGCTGCCCTACCTGCTGCGGCTGCCGCTGCCCGGCCGGGCCGTCGTGCTGAAGGCACGCGAGACCTGGCCGCGCACGGCGAAGGTGTACTGCCACCGCGCCGAGGCCTGGCCGGATGACGCCGAGATCGTCGAGCGGGTCCCGGTGCGCAGCTGCACGGTCCGTGGTCCGGCGGTCGACCTGGTGCTCGACCGCGGTCGGGAGAACCGCAGCCAGCTCGTCTTCACCCGGCTCAAGGACGGTCGCGAGGCGATCTTCTGGCAGAGCGCCCGCACCGCGAAGAAGGCCCGCCCCGGCGTGCGCACCCCGACGGCGCGGGCCAGCGGCCTGCGTGAGCTGGAGATCATCGTCGATGGTCGAGAGCGCTACGCCTACAAGTTCGGCTCGCAGCAGGCCACGACCGTGCCTGGATCGCTCGCCTGCGGTGACTACGGCATCCGGCGGGAGGGTGCTCTCGTCGCGGTTGTCGAACGCAAGTCGCTGGAGGACCTGGCCCGCGGGCTCATCGACGGCCGGCTGCCCGCGCAGCTCAGCGAGCTGGCCACGCTGCCGCATGCGGCGGTGGTCGTGGAGGAGCGCTACTCACGGCTGTTCACACTGCCGTTCGTCAAGCCCGGCTTCGTGGCTGACCTGCTGGCTCGGGTGCAGGTCCGGTGGCCGACGGTGCCGGTGTTCTTCGCCGAAACCCGGCCGCTCGCCGAGGAGTGGACCTACCGCTTCCTGGCAGCAGCGGTGGCTGAGGACCTCGGCGAGTCACGCACGACGCAGCGCCTGTCCGGGCTGGTCGCTGCGGGGGCGCTCGCGCCGGCCCCCGCCACGTCGTCGCAGATGCGCGAGTGGGCGGCAACGCAGGGACTGCCGGTGTCCGACCGCGGCCGGCTGCGAGCCGACGTGGTCCTGGCCTTCGAGCAGGCCCATGCCATCGAGGCATCTGGGCACTGACGTCAGCCGCAGCAGTCGGGCAGGTCACAGCAGCAGTCGCAGTCGTCCGGATCGCCGTCGTCGCCCTCCAGCACGACGTCGCACCGCAAGGACGGCGGCTCGCCGCGCGCCCTCTCCCAGCCGAAGACGTTGCTGAGCACCTCGCAGTCGCAGTAGCCGCCGCGCCGGCGCAGCCAGTCGGGTATCCCGCGGAGCTCGACAGGATCGAGCGCGCACCACAGCGCCGTGAGGCGCAAGGTGTTGTCGCAGCCCTCGATGCTGACGGCGAGCTCGAGGTAGCAGAGCAGGCAGTCGCAGGCGGTGGATGGCAGCAGGGTGGTTGTCATGCGGGCGACCCTGACCGAGCCCGCCGACAGTCGCCGGCGGCTGTCCACAGGCAGGAGGCGGGCAGCACCGCGTCGAAGTGATCACGGGACCCGACGCCCGACCGTGAGGCCCGCCATGCAGCTCGCCATCCGCACCCGCGCTCGCACCCGGACCGTGCTCGTCTCGGCGGCCGTGCTCGCCATCGGTGTCAGCACCATCGCCTCCGCCACCGGGGTCGCGCCGGCCGGCTGGCCGAGCGTCGCGGCGTACATCGCGATGCACGGCACCGCTGCTACTGCGACCGCCGCCGCGGCGCCCACTCCCGTTCCGCGGGCCAGCTGCGCCAAGGGCGACCTGGTCGAGACCGACAGGCAGGGCCGGGTGCCGTCGCGTGACTACGCCAGTGGCCGGGCGGCCAAGGGCTACACCTGCAACCTGCGCGTCGTCGGGAGCACCGGCGGGACCGGCGGCTTCCAGGTCCATCGTTACGTCGATCGCTCGGGCCATGAGTGCGCCTACTACGACAGCACGCTGATCTTCCCCAAGGACGCCTACAAGGGCCAGCCGACCGGCACCTACGTCATGGACATGTCCAACCCCGCCAAGCCGGTCCGCACCGACGTGCTCACCACCCCCGCCATGCAGACCCCGCACGAGTCGCTGCGGCTGCACGCCGGCCGTGGCCTGCTCGTCGCCAACGCCGGTTCGCCGAGCACGCAAGTTGGCTTTCTCGATGTGTACGACGTGAGCTTGGACTGCCGCAAGCCGGTGCTGCGCTCCTCCGAGCAGTACAACGGCCTGGGGCATGAGGGCGGGATGTCTCCGGACGGCCGGACCTACTGGGCGACCACCACCGCCGCCGGCGGCATCACCGCCTTCGACATCAGCGAGCCCGACCAGCCGCGCATCGTGTGGAGCAGCACGCAGTGGGCCAGCCACGGTGTGTCGCTGTCGCCGGACGGCACCCGGCTCTACCTGGCCGACATGGGGATGCCGACGACGGCGTTCAGTCGCACCGTGGTCGGCGGCGGCGGGCTCCGGGTGCTCGACGTCAGCCAGGTGCAGCGCCGGGCCGCCAACCCACAGGTGAAGGAGATCTCCTACCTGACCTGGCCCGAGGCGACCATCCCGCAGAACCAGATCCCGGTCACCATCAAGGGCCGCAAGTACCTCGTGCAGATCGACGAGTTCGACACCAGCGTCTACACCTACCGTGCCGACGAGGAGGTCGGCGCCGGTCGGCTCATCGACATCAGCGACGAGCGCCGCCCGCGGGTGGTGAGCCACTTGCGGCTGGCCGTGCACCAGAAGGATGCGAGGGCGACCGACCAGCAGGACGACCCGGGTGCGCAGCGCGTCGGGCAGGGCTACGCCGGGCACTACTGCTCGGTGCCGCGGCAGGTCGAGCCGGGCATCGTGGCCTGCTCGATGATCGGCTCCGGCCTGCGGGTGTTCGATATCCGCGACCCGCTGCGCCCCCGCGAGGTGGCGTATCACGCGCAGCCACAGGTCAGCGGGCCGGACCCGTCCGAGCGCGGTGCCTACGCGATGGCAGCGCCGGCCTTCGTGCCGGAGCGCCGGCAGGTCTGGTACTCCGACGTCAACACCGGCTTCTACGTCCTGCAGCTGTCACCGGCCGCTTGGCCGGCGGGCAGGTAGCGCACTCCGCACTGAGGGTCAGGACATGGGTGACCTGCACTTCTACTTCGACCCCGTCTGCCCCTTCGCCTGGATCACCAGCAAGTGGGTCCGGACCGTCGCCGCCCAGCGTGACTACCTGGTCGACTGGCGGTTCATCTCGCTGCGGCAGGTCAACGCCCACCTCGACTACGACACCCACTTCCCACCGGAGTACGAGGCCGGCCACACCGCAGGTCTCAAGCTGCTTCGGGTCGCGGCCCAGGTCCGCGAGGAGCACGGCCGCGACGCCGTCGGTGCGCTCTACGCCGCCTATGGCACCCGCCTGTTCGAGGTGTCGCCGGGACCCGATATCGCCAGTGAGATCGGCCCGTTCGTGGCGACCTGCCTGGCCGACGCCGAGCTGCCGGGTCACCTCGCGACCGCAGTCGACGACGCGTCGTACGACGTGGTCATCCAGGACGAGACCGACGAAGCCCTGCGACTGACCGGCAAGGACGTCGGGACGCCGATCGTGCACGTCGATCCACCCGCCGGCGTCGCCTTCTTCGGCCCCGTCATCAGCCGGCTGCCGAGCGACGCCGAGGCGATCGAGCTGTGGGACCACGTCATCGGGCTGGTCCGGTTCCCGGGCTTCGCCGAGCTCAAGCGCAGCTTGCGCGAGCGCCCACAGCTGCCGGCGCTCGGCGTCACTCAGGACGGGGCCGGCAAGGAAGAGGACTGGCACGGCGGCAGCCGCCGCCAGCAGAAGTAGCGTCCGAGGTCAGACGCGGGCGATCTGGCCGACGGTGGGCGCTGACACCTCGGGCATCGCGGTGCCGGTGCAGCGGATCACCAGGACCGCCATGTCGTCGCGTGCGGTGTCAGCCCCGAAGACCCGCACCGACTCGGCCAGGTGGGCGGCCAGGCCGTCGGCATTGCGACCCACCGCCTCCCGGAGGGACTCCAGCAGCATGGCGTCGCCGAACATGTCGCTGCCGCTGCGTCGCTCGGTCACGCCGTCGGTGTAGAACACCAGCGCGTCGCCCGGAGCGAGCAGCACCTCGTCATCAGGGACATCGACGTCGGGTACGACGCCGAGCAGGGTCCCGCTGCTCCCGACGAACCGCGGCACGCCGGCCGCGGTCATCAGCACCGGCGACGGGTGCCCGGCGTTGGACAGTCGGATCAGCAGACCGTCTGAGGTCAGGTGGGCCGTCGCCAGGGCGGCCGTGCAGAACCGCCCGCGCTCGCCGAGCTCGAGGATGGATTCGTTGAGGCGGCGGAAGACCTCCGCCGCTGACCGGCCCTCGCGCACCAGCAACCGCAGGACGTTGCGGGCGAGGCCGGTGATGGCCGCCGCCTCCGCGCCCTTGCCGCAGACATCGCCGATCGCGAGTGCCCACCCACCGTCCTCGAGCCCGAAGACGTCGTAGAAGTCACCGCCGACATCGTTGCCCTCGCCGGCGGCGGCATAGCGCGCCCCGAGGTCGACACCTTCGATCTCCGGCAGCTGGGGCGGCAGCAGGCTGGCCTGCAGGGCGTGGGCGATCGAGGTGCGCTCCTCGTAGAGCCGGGCGTTGTCGACCGCGACCGCGGCGCGGCGCCCCAGGTCGTGGAGCAGCCCGATGTCGTCGTCGGCGTAACCACCGTCGGAGCCGCGACCCATGACGAGCAACCCGACGAGGCGGTGCCGGACGACCAGCGGCACGGCGAGCAGGTCCCCGATCTCGTCGTCGTTCGCACCGGTCGGGAGGGCGAGCTGACGGAGCAGCACCGGGCGGTGGGCCTCGAGCTGAGCCAGGGCCTCACAGACAAAATCCACGCCGGCGTCACCGGACAGCGCAACTCGCAGCGGCGCGGTGCGGGTCTCGTCGCGGTGGGCGACGGCGACGAGCTGGGGCTGGCGATCACTGGTCGTCCAGAGGGCCGACCAGGAAGCGAAGCGGGGTACGACGAGCTGGGCGGCGAGGGTGACGGCCAGCTGGACGTCCAGGGTGCCGGCGAACAGCTCGCTGGCCTCGGCGAGCAGGGCGAGTGACCCGCGGCTGCGGAGCTGGGCGTTGGTCGAGCGCTCGTCACGCACCACCACCCCGAGCCGGTCCGCCACGAGGCGCGCGATCGCGGTGTCATCGGCGTCGAGCTCGACCCCGCCCTGCAGGAGCAGGGCGCCCACGACGCCGCCGCCCGTGTGCAGTGGGATGACCAGCCCGTCGTCGGTCGACGTGGTGGCCACCGGCTCGCCGGTCGCAGCTCGCCGGGCGGCCTCGCGGACCTTCGTGTCGATGCCACCGGCCGTGCAGGCATAGGCGGCCCAGCCGCCCCCGTCGTCGTCCACCAGCAGGCTGGCCTGGTCCAGCTCGAAGGCATCCGCGAGGCGATTCAACAGCTCGGTGCAGACCTGCGCCGGCGCGAGCCGCCGCTCCAGGTCGGGCGGGAGCCCGAGCAACCACTGCAGGCTGCGCCGGGGCGCTCCGACCGGGGGCTGGGGGAGTGCGGCCGCGGGTGCGACCGGCACCTTGCCCCCGAGCTGGAACCACACCGACTTGCCGGTCGCAGTGTGGGTCGTGCCCCAGGTCGTAGCGAGCATGTCGAGCAGGTAGAGACCGCGGCCACCCTCCCGGCTGTCGGAGGCCTCGCGCGGCGCGAGGACCGCCGAGCCGGGCGTGCTGTCGATCACCTCCACCCGCAGGCCAGGGCCGGTCGTGTCGAGTCGGAGCTCGGCGGAAGTGCCGGCGTGGAGAACGGCGTTGGTGACCAGCTCGGACACCAGCAGCAGCGCCTCGTCGAGCAAGTCGGTCAACCCGGCCGCGGTCACGACAGCGGTCACGTGGCGGCGGGCCAGGGCGGGGGAGCGGATGTCAGCCGGGAGCGCGGTGGCGGTGGCCCCCCGGACGAGCGAGGCGGCCGACTTCATCGCGGCTCCGGACCGAGTGCCACGCGCATCTCCTCGAGGCAGGAGAAGGCCTTGTCGAGGTGCGGGTCGAGGACGGCGCGGGTGCCCTTGGGCAGCTCGGCCGCGAGTCGCTCGACGGCATCGCGGGCGGTGCGGGTGAGGTCCTCGAGTCGGGTGCGGTCCAGCCGGGCGAGTTCTTGACGGAGCGAGTCGGCCTGCTCGAGGAGCTCGCGGCGGCGCTCGTGCAGCTCGACGAACACCGCGACCTTGGCGCGCAGGACCCAGGGGTCGAACGGCTTCGACAGGTAGTCGACGGCGCCGGCGGCATAGCCGCGAAACGCCGAGTGGGCCTCGCCGTCGATGGCGGTGAGGAACAGGATCGGGATATCGCGGGTGCGGTCCCGCCGCTTGATGTGGGAGGCGGTCTCGAAGCCGTCCATCCCCGGCATCTGCACGTCGAGCAAGATGACGGCGACCTCCTCGGAGAGCAGCACCTTGAGGGCCTCCTCGCCGGAAGCCGCCTTTACCAGCTCGTGGCCGAGACCATGCAGGATCGCCTCGAGTGCGAGCAGGTTTTCCGGACGGTCATCGACCATGAGGATCTTGGCTATCCGGGGCGGAGTGGGGGGCACGATCAGGTCGCCTCGTCCACACGCCCGACGAGCCAGGAGCGCATCACGGTCAGCAGGCGGTCGAGGTCGACCGGCTTGGTGATGTAGTCGGAGGCGCCGGCAGCGAGGGACTTGTCCCGATCGCCCGGCATGGCCTTGGCAGTGAGGAACAGGATCGGCAGCTCGGTGAAGGCCGCCGAGCTGCGGATCGCGGCCGTCGTCTCGTTGCCGTCCATGTCGGGCATCATGACGTCCATCAGGACCAGGTCGACGTCGCCTTGCTCCTGCAGCAGCCGGATGCCGTCCGTACCGTTGTCGGCGTAGAGCACCTGCATGCCGTGCATCTCCAGCGCGCTGGTCAACGCGAAGACGTTGCGCACGTCGTCGTCGACGACGAGGACCTTCGCGCCCGCAAGCGGGTCGGGGCCCTCAATGTGCGTCGACCGGCCGGTCGCGGCAGTCAGCATCGGGCCACGACCGGTCGGCGGGGACATCGGCGTCAGCCCTGTCAGGTCGGCGCCCGTGAGCATCCCATCGCCGTAGGGATAGTCCACCGGGACGTAGAGCGAGAAGGTGCTGCCTCGTCCGGCGGCGCTCTCGACAGCGATAGACCCACCGAGCAGCCGCGCGATCTCGCGCGAGATCGACAGCCCCAGTCCGGTCCCGCCGTACTTGCGACTCGTCGTGCCGTCGGCCTGTTGGAAGGCCTCGAAGATCAGCTTGAGCTTCTCGGCCGGGACCCCGATGCCGGTGTCGGTGACGCTGAAGGCGACGACGACGCTGGCTGCGTTGAGGGCCGGGCTGGCGAACAGCTGCTTGCTGGGTGCCCGGTGTACGCGCAGCTTCACGCTGCCGAGCTCGGTGAACTTCAGCGCGTTGGACAGCAGGTTCTTGAGCACCTGGTGGAGCCGTTGCTCGTCTGTCACAACAGCCTGGGGCAGGTCCTCGTCGAGCTCGACGATGAGCTCGAGACCGTTCTGCTCCGCCAGTGGTCCGAAGGCGCTGCGGACGTAGTCGCAGACCTCGCCGAGCACGACCGGCGCCGGGTGCACGTCCATCTTGCCGGCCTCGACCTTCGACAGGTCGAGGATGTCGTTGATGAGCGCGAGCAGGTCGCTCCCGGCGCTGTGGATCGTGCGGGCGAACTCGATCTGCTTGTCGCTGAGGTTGGACTCGGGGTTGTCGGCGAGCAGCGTCGCCAGGATGAGCAGGCTGTTGAGCGGCGTGCGCAGCTCGTGGCTCATGTTGGCGAGGAACTCGGACTTGTACTGGCTCGACAGGGCGAGCTGCTCGGCCTTCTCCTCCAGGCCGAGGCGGGCCATCTCGATCTCGCGGGCCTTGTCCTCCAGCTCGGCGTTGGTGCGCTGCAGCTCGACCGACTGGACCTGCAGCTCCTGCGCGAGACGCTGGGACTGCTCGAGCAGCTCCTCGGTGCGGACGTTGGCGATGATGGTGTTCAGCGCGACGCCGATGGTCTCGACCAGCTGCTCGAGGAAGACGGTGTGCACTTCCTCGTAGGGGCTGAACGACGCCAGCTCGATGACGCCGAGCACCTGCTCCTCGAACAAGACGGGCAGTACGACGACGTCGGCGGGGGCCGCCTCCCCGAGCCCGCTGCGGATGCGGAGGTATTCCTCCGGGACGTGCTGGACGCGGATCGGCTTGCGCTCGAAGGCGGCCTGGCCGACCAGTCCGTCCCCGAGCAGGAACACGTCGTCGCCGTCGGAGTGACCCGCGCCGTAGCTGGCGGCCCGGCGCAGCACGGTGTCGTCGTCGGTGGTCTCGGCGAGGAAGAAGGCGCCCTGGACGGCCGCGACGACCGGCGTGACCTCGCTCATGATCATCTGGGTGACGGCCTGCAGGTCGCGCTGGCCCTGCATCTGCCCGCCGATGCGGGCGAGGTTGGACTTCAGCCAGTCCTGCTGGGCATTTTTCTCCGTCGTGTCGCGCAGGTTGGCGATCATCTGGTTGATGTTGTCCTTGAGCTCCGCCACCTCGCCCTGGGCTCCGACGGTGATCGAGCGGGTGAGGTCACCGCGCGTCACGGCGGTGGACACCTCGGCGATGGCGCGCACCTGGGTGGTCAGGTTGCCGGCGAGCTGGTTGACGTTTTCGGTGAGGTGGCGCCAGGTGCCGGAGACGCCGGCCACCTCGGCCTGGCCGCCGAGCTTGCCCTCGGTGCCGACCTCCTTGGCGACGCGGGTCACCTCGGCGGCGAAGGCCGACAGCTGGTCGACCATGGTGTTGACGGTCGACTTCAGCTCGAGGATCTCGCCCTGCGCGTCGACGGTGATCTTCTGCGACAGGTCGCCCTGGGCCACGGCGGTGGTGACGAGAGCGATGTTGCGGACCTGGCTGGTGAGGTTGGAGGCCATGAAGTTCACCGAGTCGGTGAGGTCGCGCCAGGTGCCGGAGACGCCCTTCACCTGGGCCTGGCCGCCGAGCTCGCCCTCGGTGCCGACCTCGCGGGCCACGCGGGTCACCTCGTCGGCGAACGACGACAGCTGGTCGACCATGGTGTTGACGGTGTTCTTGAGCTCCAGGATCTCGCCCTGCGCGTCGACGGTGATCTTCTGGCTGAGGTCACCGCGCGCCACGGCGGTCGCGACCTGGGCGATGTTGCGGACCTGGCCGGTGAGGTTGGCCGCCATGTAGTTGACGTTGTCGGTGAGGTCGCGCCAGGTGCCGGACACGCCCTTCACCTGGGCTTGACCACCGAGGCGGCCCTCGGTGCCGACCTCGCGGGCCACGCGGGTCACCTCGTCAGCGAACGACGACAACTGGTCGACCATGGTGTTGAGGGTGTCGGCCAGCGTCGCGACCTCGCCGGCGGCGTCAACGGTGATCTTCTGCGACAGGTCGCCCTTGGCCACGGCGGTAGCGACCTGGGCGATGTTGCGGACCTGGCTGGTGAGGTTGCCGGCCATGAAGTTGACGTTGTCGGTGAGGTCCTTCCAGGTGCCGGAGACGCCCTTCACCTGGGCCTGACCGCCGAGCTTGCCCTCGGTGCCGACCTCGCGGGCCACGCGGGTCACCTCGTCGGCGAACGACGACAGCTGGTCGACCATCGTGTTGATCGTGGACTTCAGCTCGAGCGTCTCTCCCTTGACGTCCACCGAGACCTTCTGGCTCAGGTCGCCCTGTGCCACGGCAGTGGTGACCTGCGCGATGTCACGCACCTGGGCGGTGAGGTTGCTGGCCATCGAGTTGACGTTTTCGGTGAGGTCCTTCCACGTCCCGGCCACACCGGGCACCTCGGCCTGACCGCCGAGCTTGCCCTCGGTGCCGACCTCGCGGGCCACGGTGGTGACCTGCTCGGCGAACAGCTGCAGCGTGTCGGTGAGCGAGTTGATGGTCTCGGCGAGGGCCGCGACCTCGCCGGCCGCGTCGACGGTGATCTTCTGGGTGAGGTCGCCCTTCGCGACCGCCGTGACGATCTGCGCGATGTTGCGGACCTGGCTGGTGAGGTTGCCGGCCATGGAGTTCACCGAGTCGGTGAGGTCCTTCCACGTCCCGGCGACACCGGGCACGGTGGCCTGACCGCCGAGCTTGCCCTCCGTGCCGACCTCGCGGGCCACGCGGGTCACCTCGTCGGCGAACGACGAGAGCTGGTCGACCATCGTGTTGAGGGTCTGGGCCAGGGCCGCAACCTCGCCCTTGGCGTCAACGGTGATCTTCTGGCTCAGGTCGCCGCGCGCCACGGCGGTGGCGACGGAGGCGATGTTGCGGACCTGGTCGGTGAGGTTGACGGCCATCGAGTTGACCGAGTCGGTGAGGTCGCGCCAGGTCCCCGAGACGCCGCGGACCTGGGCCTGACCCCCGAGCTTGCCCTCGGTGCCGACCTCGCGGGCCACGCGGGTCACCTCGGCGGCGAACGACGAGAGCTGGTCGACCATGGTGTTGACGGTCGACTTCAGCTCGAGGATCTCGCCCTGGGCGTCGACGGTGATCTTCTGGGACAGGTCGCCCTGCGCCACGGCGGTGGTGACCTGGGCGATGTTGCGGACCTGGTCGGTGAGGTTGGAGGCCATCGAGTTGACCGAGTCGGTGAGGTCGCGCCAGGTGCCGGAGACGCCGCGGACCTGGGCCTGGCCGCCGAGCTTTCCCTCGGTGCCGACCTCCCGGGCCACGCGGGTGACCTCGTCGGCGAACGACGACAGCTGGTCGACCATCTTGTTGACCGTGGTGCCGATGCGCAGGAACTCGCCCTTGACGGGCTGACCGGCGATGTCCAGCGCCATCTGCTGCGACAGGTCACCCTCGGCGACGGCGGCGATGACGCGGGCGACCTCGGTGGTCGGGCGGACCAGGTCGTCGATCAGGCTGTTGATGGCAGCGGCACCGGTGGACCAGTCGCCCTCCGAGCCGACCTCGTCGAGGCGCTCGGTCATCCGGCCCTCTCGGCCGATGACCTGGCTGGCGCGCAGCAGCTCGCGGGTGCGCCGCTCGTTGAGGGCAGCGACGGTGTTGACCCGCTCGGCGACCTGGCCCATCAGCCCAGTGCGGGGCTCCAGTCGTCCGGAGAAGTCCCCGGACGCGATGGCTGTGAGGGCTGCCAACACCTCGACGAGGTCCCGGTCGCTCGGCGGGCCGGGCTGCTTCACCACGGTGTCAACGGTCTTCATGCGTGCTCCTGGAACCGGGTGCGGGGGGTCACGGGGAAGGCAGTTCGGATTGTCGCGCCACCACTGTAGGCGCGGCAATGATCACGCTCGGTCACCCTCGAGGGCACCCAGGCGCTGGTTCACGCTGGCCAACGCATCTTCCCCGCTTCCCCCACGTCATCGGGTGTTCGCACCCCTGGCTTCGAGGCAGGGCTTGCCCGCTTTTCGGTAAGTCACACCTGCCCGTGAGGTAAGTCGTCCGGATGGCGGACCGCTGGCCGAGCCGGCTGGGAGGCTGGGCAGATGACCACCCGACCCCCGGACCTTGGACCGGCTGTCGAGCGGGTGCGCTCGCTCGCCCTGACCCTCCCGCGCACGACCGAGAAGCTGGTGCGGGACCGGGTGACCTTTCGGGTCGGCGCGATCGTCTACTGCGGCTTCAGCCAGGACGAGACCGTGATGGGCTTCGGCTTCCCGAAGGATGCGCGCGCGGCGCTGGTCGCCTCGGACGACCGCTACCTGATGCCCACCGGCGGCGACCTGCGATGGAACTGGGTGCTCTGCCATCCCGACCGGCTCGAACCCGACGAGCTGGCCGACCGGGTGGTCGACGCCTGGCGGATGGTGGTGCCCAAGGGCATCGCCGCGACCCGCTGAGACGACCTGCTCTGCTCCACCAGTCGCGCGGTGGACCTACCTGGCGCACCGCACCGCGTACCGCCCTGGGAACTGCAGCACCGGGCCAGCCGCTGTCGTGAAGATAGTCGTGAAGTCGCCCACCGGGCTGGACTGACAAACCCGCAGGTCACGGGCGCGCGCCCTGCCGCCCCCTTTCACGACGATCTTCACAACCACGCGGGAATCGTCGGCGAGCGGCAAGCGGCGAGCGTGGCGATACTGCCGGCTGCTGTCGTACTGCCGGCTGCTGTCGTACTGCTGGTCTATCTGTCGTACTGCTGGCTCATCTGCCGTCGATTCCCGGGTCGAGCAGCCGCAGGACGGCCATCCGTAGGTCGGGCAGGTCGTGCTTGACGCACTCGCCGACGATCGCGTGGGTCGGGTCGTAGTCACGGGTGGCCAGCAGATCCCGCATCCGCGCGACCTGCGACCAGGGGATGTCGGGCTCCTGGTCGAGCAGCGCGGTGTCGAGGTGGCGCACGGCCTCGCCGATCTCGAGCACCCGGCAGCGCACCGCATCTGCGACCAGCTCGTCGGACATCGGCTCGTCGACGGGGCCGTGCAGGACGTGACCGGCGATCGCGTTGCACGCCTGGAGCACATCCTCGAGGTGGCGGCGCTGCTCCGGGTTCACCTGACCATCCTGCCCTCAGACCGACTGGATTCAGACCAGGCGGCGCGCGGTGGCCCAGCGGGCCAGCTCGCGGCGGTTGGACAGCTGGAGCTTGCGCAGCACCGACGAGACGTGGGTCTCGACCGTCTTGCCGGCGATGAAGAGCTCCTCGGCCACCTCGCGGTAGGTGTAGCCGCGGGCGATGAGCCGCAGCACCTCGCGCTCCCGAGCGGTGAGCTGGTTGAGGTCCTGGTCGTCGGGCTCGGCTGCTGGTACGGGCCCGCCGGAGAAGGCATCGAGGACGAACCCTGCCAGTCGGGGCGAGAACACCGCGTCGCCGCCCGCCACCCGGCGTACGGCTTCAACGAGGTCGGGACCGCTGATCGTCTTGGTGACGTAGCCGCGGGCGCCGGCCCGGATGACGGCGATGACGTCCTCGGCGGCGTCGCTCACCGACAGCGCCAGGAAGCGGGTCGTCGTGGGGCCGACCCCGGCCAGGACGGCCAAGCCGCCGCCGTCCGGCATGTGGACGTCGAGCAGGACGACGTCGGGGCGGGTGTTCGTGATGACGGCCACGGCCTCGGCGACCGTGCCGGCCTCGCCGACGACGGTCACCTCGTCGCCCAGCTCGGTGCGGACGCCGGAGCGGACCAGGTGGTGGTCGTCGACCAGCACGACGGTCGGGCGGCCATCGCCAGTGGGGCCGACAAGGGGGTCTGCCATGGGGCACCTCCAGCCGCACCTCGGTGCCCTCGGCAGAGCTCTTGATGCGGGCGGTGCCGCCGAAGCGCACCATCCGGCCGTGGATCGACTCGGCCACTCCGAAGCGGTCGGTCGGTACGGCCTCGGGGTCGAAGCCGCGCCCGCGGTCACGCACGAAGACGGTCGTCGCGGAGTCCTCGACCTCGGCGTAGACAGCGACGCTGGCCGCACCGCTGTGCCGCGCGGCGTTGGACACCGCCTCGCGGGTGGCGGCGGACAGTGCAGCGAGGACGTCGTCCATGGGCCGGTCGCCGACGACGACGAGCTCCACCGGCACACCATGGGCAGTCTCGACCTCGGTGGCGACCCGCTCGAGCTCAGCCGCGAGCAGACCGGCCGGTGCGGTGCCGTAGAGGCGACCGCGCAGCTCGCGCTCACTCGAGCGGGCCAGCCGGGTCACCTCGCGCGGATCGTCGGCGGCCTTCTGGATGAGGGCGAGGGTCTGCAGCACCGAGTCGTGGACGACGGCCGCGACCTCCGCGCGCTCCTGCGAGCGGATCCGCTCGAGCCGTTCCTCGCGCAGCTCCACGGTCATCCGGTACCACCAGGGGGAGGTGAGGACGACCAGCCCGACGACCACGACGAGGGTCGACACCAGGCCCTGGCGGGCGGCACCCAGCTCGCCGCGGGTGGCGAGGAATCCGACCAGACCGATGGCGACGAGCGCCGCCCCACCGAGGGTGCGGATCAACCCTCGAGGGCCGCTCGCGGTGGCCCGCCAGCGCTCGCGCTGCGCGGCGTCAGCCTGCCGCCAGACCAGCGCCACCCCCACCACCGCGGCACCGAGCGGCAGCGCGGTGCCGAAGCCGCCGATCACACCGTGGAAGGACAGCAGCATCACCAGCCCGAGGCCGAGCGCGCCGAGCGCCAGCAGCTGTGCGGTGCCGTCCCGGTTCTCGTCGTCCACATCGCGCGGTTGCGGCAGCACGACCCAGAAGGCGGCGTAGAGCGCGAAGCCCACGCCTCCGGCGACGCCGAGCGCGACGAACCCCAACCGGATGACGACCGGCCGCACCCCGAGGTGCTGCGCGATCCCGCTCGCCACCCCCGCCACGGCTCGCCCACTGCCGGCGCGCAGCAGTCGCGAAGGGGGCAGGGCCGTGGTCACGCGGACAGCGTCACACGTCACAGGCCCGCGCGGCGTCAGGGTCAGACCCTGAGGACAGGACCAGGGTGGATCCCCGATGTGCAGGGCCGTGTGAGGCAGCATCGTCACTGCCATGACCGAGACGACTGCTCCACCGCCCGCTGCTCCTGCAGCCCCTGCCGCTCCGGCAACCCCCCGTCCCCTCTACCGCTCCGACGACGACAAGGTCGTCGTGGGTGTCTGCGCCGCCATCGGGCGCTGGACCAACACCGACCCCGTCCTGTGGCGGGTCATCGTCGCTGTCCTCACGTTCTTCGGTGGCGCCGGGCTGGCGCTCTACATCGCCGGCTGGCTGCTCATCCCGAAGGCGGGGGAGGACGGCTCGATCAGCGAGCGCGTCTTGTCCGGTCGCCGGCTGACGCCCGGCAACATCGTGGTGCTGGTGCTGCTGGTCCTGCTGGGCGCGATCATCGTCGACGACGGCCGGGGTGGAGCGGCGGTCATCGTCATTGCCGTCATCGGCTACCTCGTCGTCCGCGAGCGCTCGATCGCGCCGGGATCCGTGGCCGTCGCCCCGCCGGGCACACCGCTCGCGACCACGACCCCGCCGGTCGGACCGCTCCCGCCGACGTGGGCAGCACCGGCCGGCTTGCCGCCGTACGCCGGTCCGTGGGGCGGTCCTGCGCCGGCCTCCATCCGACCGCGCGAGCGGTCGGCGCTGGGATCCGTCACGATCGCCGTGACAGCCCTGGTCGGCGGGGTGCTGATGGCCCTGCGCCTCGGTGGGATCGAGGAGCTGACCACTGAGCGGATCCTGGCCAGCTGCCTGGTCGTCGTCGGGGTAGGGCTCGTCGTGGGCACGGTCGTGGGCCGGGCCCGCTGGCTGTTCTTCTTCCCCGGCCTGGTGCTGGTACTGGCGCTGTGCGGCACGGCCGCCGTCGACGGGATCGTCGGTGGTGGCGTGGGCGAGCGGACCTGGCTGGTCGCGGGCGGCGCACCGTCGCAGACCTACGAGCTCGCGCTGGGCGAGGCGACCCTGGACCTGCAGGGACTCGACACATCGGGACGCGTCGTCAGGGTCGACGCCCGGGTCGGCGTCGGGCATCTCCTGCTGCTCGTCCCCGAGGGCCTCACGGTGCGGATCACCTCGCGGGTGGCCTTCGGTGAGATCGACGACGGCCGGGGTGACCCGATCGAAGGGTCCGGGTTGCGCCGGGAGGTCGTCATCGGCACTGGCGACATCCAGGCCGAGCTCGACCTGCGGGTCGGCACCGGCCAGGTCGAGGTGCGTCGTGGCTGAGAACGTTCGGCGCCCTCTGAAGCGACACAGCCGCGACACGACCTCGCTCATCCTCGGTCTGCTCTTGCTCGCCGGCGGGGTGCTGTTCCTCATCGCCGACACGACCGACGCCTCGATCGACGCCCGCTGGTCAGGACCGGTGGTGCTGGTGGTCATCGGCCTGTCGGGGCTGCTGTCGGCGCTCCGTCCTTCCGGCCGCGCGGAACACGACGGTCCAGAACCTCGTTGAGCCTGCGCCGCCAACCGCAAGGAGCACCGATGTCCGACGTTCTGCAGGAAGCCCGACCCACCCAGCTCGCCGAGCTGCACCGCCAGGTGCAGGTGCTGGTGGACAAGGGCTACCCGAAGGCGGCCCGGCTGTCGCAGCGTGCCTTCCGGTCCCTGGCGGCGCCGCTCGAGGACCTGCTGACGAGTGACTCCTTCGTCCTGGTCGTCAGCGCGGCGCTCGTCGCGCCGCAGGAGCAGATCGCCCGGACAGCGCTCAAGGGCAAGCCCGGATTCACCACGATGGAGCCGGCCGACCTGGCCGCCTGGCAGCCCACGGATCAGGTGGCGGTGCCGACCGCGCCGCTGTGGCTGATCGAGGACGTCGACACCGGGAGCGCGACCCTGTCGGTCCGCCCCGACGACGCGCTCCCCGGCATCCTCGCCGCGGGGCGCAGCCCGCTCACGCTCGAGGAGGGGCTGGCGGTCGCGACCCAGCACCCCGAGTGGCTCAAGGAGCGCAACTGCTTCGAGATGCTCGGCAGCCGCGCCGGCGACAAGCGCGTCACCGGCGTCTGGGTGTCAGCCGGTAGACCGCGGCTCGGCTGGTGCTGGGGTGGCAACCCGCACACCTGGCTGGGCATGGCCAGCTGCGCCGGGCGGATCGCAGCAGCTTCCTAGGGCTTCGGGCTGGCGGTCGGGCTGGGCGTCGGGCTCGCGGTGGCCACCGGCAGCGGCGTGCTGCTGCTCGACGGCTTCGGGCTGGCCGTCGGCTGCGTGGTCGCGCTCGGCGACGGGGACGGGGGCGGCGGCTCGGTGTCGCCACTGGGGTTGTCCGTGCCAGGCGCGGAACTGCCGGCGGTGAAGGTGTGCGTGCCGCCGTAGAGGTAGACGCTGGTCCCTACGCCGATCTGGCCCAGCAGCCACGTCCCGTCCGTGCGCGTCACCCGCACGCAGCCGTGCGAGGCCGGGTAGGCGGGGACGCTGTTGGAGCCGTGGATCGCCCAGCCCCGGTAGAAGTACTGCGGGTTGTAGAGCGTCCCGAGGTCGGCCTTGCGCTCGCCGATGATGCGGCGCTGCACCTTGAAGTAGCCCGTCGGGGTGAGCGCGGTCGCCGTGCGGCCGCTCTTCTGGAGGTACTTCGCTCCGTTGCCGGAGCTGACCGGCAGGATCCGCGTGATCTTGCCGGCCTTGACGACGTAGAGGACCTGCTTGGTGAGGTCGATCTCGACCCGATCGGCGGGCGCCGCACCCCGCAGGGTCGGCTTGCGGGGGGCCTTGAGCGCCGCCAGCGTCGCCTTGCCCACGACGCCGTCGGCGCCGAGCCCGTTGACCTTCTGGAAGGCCATCACCGAGCTGCGCATCGCCGGGCCGCGCTCGCCGTCGATCGCGCCGATGTAGTAGCCCTGCGCGGTCAGCTGCTGCTGGACGAGCTTGACGTCGTACGGCGGGGGGAGCGGCTTGGTGCGCGTCGGGCTGACCGTGGGAGTCGGCGCGATGGTGGGTGCGCCGGTGGCCGGCCCGTCGGTGGGGATCTCGACCGGCGCGGTCGTCGTCGGGGTGTCCGTCGGCTGGTCGACGGCGATGGGGCCGGTTGCCCCGCCGCTGCACCCGGCGATCGCCAGGGTCAGGGCGGTCAGGCCGACAGCGAGTCTGCGGGTGCGCACCGGGCTTCTCCTCTTGCGGTCGGGCTGGGGTCTCTCACTGAGCAAGACGCCCTGCTCGGCCGCAAGGTTGCGCGGCCTCCCCAGGATAGATGCCAGCCCAACAAGAACGTGTTTCACTTCTGCGCGTGACGACGACGCTGCAGCAGCCGAGAGCGGTCCGGGCGATCAACACGGTCGG
>JBKKBU010000192.1:0-2533 GCA_046713755.1 Mycobacteriales bacterium | reverse complement strand
ACGGCCCGCATCGCCGCGGGGTCGGTCCGGTAGGTGATGTTGAGGTACTCGCGGTCGGTGAAGCGGTACGGCCCGCCGGGCGGGTAGGCCGGTGCGCCGAGGGGGGTGGTCAGCTGCCGGCGCACCTCGTCGGCGTCCATCAGCGCCGCCGCACCGACGCCAGGCTGCGGGCGGTGCGCAGCGCCCCGACCTGCAGGCCGAGGTGCCGGGTGAACGGCTCGGCCAGCCCCTCGAGCCGGGACAGCGGGGCGCCCGGCCGTACGGGGGAGCGCGCCGCCAGCCAGTCCGTGAACGCCGCGTGCGAGACGTCGGGCTGCTCGAGCAGGTAGGCGTGGCCGGCGTCCGCGACGACGGACAGCGTCGCGTCGGGGATGCCCGCGGCGAGCAGTCGTGCGTTCGCGACCGGGGTGAGCTCGTCGTGGGCGCCGTGCAGCACCAGGGTGGGCGCGCTGATGCGGCCGAGCCGGGCGCGGGTGTCGTGGTAGGTCGACGCGGTCAGGTGGCTCACCATGCCGCGCGCTGACGTGCGGTGGACACCGAGCAGCCCGAGGTAGCGGCGCACCTGCTCGGGCTCGCGCTCCCGGAAGCCCGGGGTGAACAGCGCCCGCCCCACGAGCTGCGCGCGGAGGGCCGCCGGTGCGCTGCGGCTGGCCAGCGCGGAGGCGATCCGGGGCGAGGGCAGCACGGCGCGCGGACCGCCGTGCGAGGTGCCGCCGAGCACGAGTCCCCTGACGCGGTCGGGGAACCGGATCGCGACCTCCTGGGCGACCATGCCGCCCATCGACAGTCCGTACACGTGTGCGGAGTCGAGGCCGAGGGCATCCATCAGCCGGACGGCGTCACCGGCCAGCTCGGGGATCGAGGTCGGTCGCCAGGGGGCGGGCGACCGGCCGGCGCCGCGGTTGTCGTAGCGCACGCAGTCGAAGCCGGCGGCGTACGTCTCGATGACGGGGGCGAAGATCTCGCTGCTGATGGCGAAGCCGGTGATCCACAGCAGCGGCTCGCCGCTGCCCTCCCGCTCGACGTGCAGGCGGGTGGCCGTCGGGCCGCTGCCGACCTTGACCAGCGGCACCTACGGCTCCATGACGTACGCGCCCGGGGCCTTGGCGATCGGGGCGTGCTCGGTGCTGCCCAGTGCCGTCGGGGCGTCCTTGAGCTCTCCGGACCGGGTGGCCAGCCAGGCCACGTGGTCGCCCCACCAGGAACCGGGGTGCGTGATCGCCCCCGCCTCCCACTCCTGGGGCGACTCGGGCAGCGCGTCGTTGACGCGGAAGTTGGACTTGGCGTTGCTGGGCGGGTTGACCAGCGCGGCGATGTGGCCGGCCGTCGACAGCACGAAGCGGGTCTGCCCGCCGAGCATGTGAGCGCTGCGGTAGCAGCTGTCCCACGGGCAGATGTGGTCGGTACTGCCCGCCACGACGTAGCTGTCGACCTCGATCTTGGACAGGTCCACCGGTGAGCCGAGGACGCTCAGCGTCCCCGGGTGGACGAGGGCGTTGTCGAGGGTCATCGAGATGAAGTCGCGGTGCAGCCCGGCCGGCATCCGGGTCGTGTCGGCGTTCCAGACCAGCACGTCGAACGCCGGCGGCCGCTTGCCGAGCAGGTAGTTGTTGACCCAGTAGTTCCAGATCAGGTCGTTGGGACGCAGCCAGGCGAAGACCCCGGCCAGTGCCTTGCCGTCGAGGTAGCCCTTGCGCTGGCTCTGGGCGACCGCGAACTGCGCGGTGCTGGCGTCGACCATCGAGCCGACGGTGCCGGCCCGCTCCTGGTCGAGCAGGGTGACGCCCAGGGTCAGCCCGGCGATCCGGTCGCCCTGCCCGGTCGCGACCAGGTGCGAGACGGCGGTGCTGGTCACGATGCCGCCGGCGCACAGGCCGAGCACGTGGCTGCGCGGGCTTCCGGTGATCTGCTCCACCGCGTCGAGGGCCTCGCCGACGGCTCCGGCGTAGCTGTCCAGGTTCCACTCGCGGTGGTCCGCCGACGGGTTGCGCCAGGAGATCGCGAACACCTGGTGGCCCTGGGCGAGCCAGTGCTCGATCATGCTGCGACCCGGCGCGAGGGCGGCGATGTAGAACTTGTTGATCATCGGCGGCACGACCAGCAGGGCGACCTCGCGCACCTGCTCGGTGCGGGGCGCGTACTGCAGCAGCTCGAGCACCGGGGTCCGCAGGACCACCGAACCCGCTGAGGTGGCGAGGTTCCCACCGACGGAGAAGCCGCGGCCGTCGACCATCGACGGGATCCGCGGCCGGCTGCTCATGTCCTGGACGAACTGCTTGGCGCCGTTGAGGTAGCTCTTCCCGCCGGTCTCCAGACCGGTCTTGAGGGCCGCCGGGTTCAGCAGCGGGTTGTTCGACGGGGCCATGGCGTCGACGACCATCTGCACCACGAAGCGCATCTGCTGCTCGCTGCGCCAGTCCAGGTCGGCGTCCTCGACGACGTGCTCGAGCGCCGAGCTGCCGACCAGGTAGGCCTGGCAGATCCGCTGCAGGACCGGGTTGCCCGTCCAGGCCGGGTCGGCGAAGCGCTTGTC
>JBKKBU010000191.1:0-5491 GCA_046713755.1 Mycobacteriales bacterium | reverse complement strand
GCGGTCGGGCTCGATCCCCAGCAGCGGCTGCGCTTCCGCGAGCTGGTGAGTGCCGACCCCTCACGGACGACGGTGCTGTCCACGCACCAGACCGAGGACGTCGCTGCGTTGTGTCGTCAGGTCGTGGTCATCGACGCCGGCAGGGTGCTGTTCCGCGGGACGCCGCAGGAGCTCGCGGCGTCTGCTGACGGCCGGGTCTGGCGCAGTGACGCGCGCGAGCCGGGCGCGACGCTCGCTTGGGTGGCCGCGGACGGTTCGACCCGTCAGATCGGGGAGCCGCCGGCCGGGGCCGACCTGGTGGCGCCCACCATCGAGGACGCCTACCTGGTGCTGGTCGGGGCCCGCGCCCTCGAGCTCGCCGAACCCGTCGCGGTCGGTGCCTGATGGAGGTCGGTCTCGCCTTCCTGCTCGTGCTCCTGGAGCGCAACCGTCCCGACCTGCACCTGCGTCGGCGGTGGGCAGCGCTGCCGGTGCCGCGGCCCGCACTGCCCGTCGCGGTACCCGTGCCGGTGGCTCTCGCTGGGCTCGACCTGCGTCGGTGGGGCCTGCGGCTGACCATGCTGCTGGTCGGCTACTCGCTCTACCGGGTCTTCTCCCCGGCGCTGCCGACCGAGGCCTACGACGGCGTGAACATCCTGGTCGGCTTCTACCTGGCCTTCGTCGGCCTCGGGGTCCTGGCCGTCGTCGCCGCCACGTCCGGGCGCGATCGGGGTGAGGAGATGCTCGCGGCGCTCCCGGCCGGCCCACGCAGTCGGGTTCTCGGGTGGGCCTGCCTGCTCGCCATCTTCGCGGTGGCGGAGTACGCCGTGCTGCTGGTGATCCGTTACGGCCATGAAGCGCCGACTTACGTCGCGCTGCTCCCGGGACCGTGGCAGCTCGCGCAGGGGCCGCTGATGCTGCTCGGCGGCGGGATGCTCGGCCTGCTGCTGGCCCGGCTGATGCCCGGCTGGGTGGCCACCGTGGTGGGAGTGGTGCTAGGGGTCGCCTGGGTCGCCAGCTTCTCGCTCAACGGCTGGGCCGTCACCATGCTCGCGCCGCTCACCGAGTGGATCCAGTACCACGAGGACGGTCGGGTGATCGTCGAGCCGGGGTCGTTCGCCTGGCACAACGGCTACTTGCTCGGGCTGTGCGCTCTCGGCCTGGTCACTGCGCTGCTGGTCGAGCAGGGCCGGCGTCGAGCCCTGCTGTTCGCAGGGATGGTCGTGCTCGCCGGCACGGTCACTGCTGGGGCCTTGGCCCTGCCGTGACGGCGCTGCTGGGGTTGCGGCCGGAGCTGCCGGTGTTGCTTCGCCAGGCTTCGGTCCGCGCCACCGCCTTGCTCGCGGTCGTTGCGCCGATCTACGTGGCGTGGGGCGGCCGGACCGTCGATGCGCCGCTGCGGCTGCGGGTCGTCAGCTTGGCGACCGCCGTCGTGCTGGCCATGGTCTGGGAGGACCGGTCGGCGCCGGTCGTCGCCGCGACTCCTGTCGGCCTGCCGGCTGTGCTGCGCGGTCGGGCCGTCGTGCTCATCGCACTGGCGACCTTCGGCTGGGTGCTGTCGTCGGTGCTGCTGGCTGTGCGCGTCGACGGCGCCCCGATCGCCGAGCTCACCCTGGAGGCAGCCGGCACCGCCGCGCTGCTGGTGGCCGTGGTCGGCGTTCTCGCGCGCGGTCGGCTCGGCGAGTCCGTCACCGGATATCCGGTGCCGCTGCTGCTCGGGCTGCTCGTGCTGGTTTCTCGGCTACCCGCGGACTGGACGCTGCTGTCGGAAGGCCCGGACGACCCTGCCTGGGTGGCCGTGCACCAGCGCTGGGCGGTGCTGCTCGTCGTCGCGCTCGGGGTCGCGCTGTCATCCGCGCGCGACCCCGCCGTAGCCGACCTGCTTAGAAGGCGGCTTCGTCGAGCTCCATGAGGGACAGGTCGGTCGCCTCGGCGATCGAGCGCTTTGCAGTCAGCTCGGGCAGGACGTTGGCGGCGAACCAACGGGCCGCGCCGACCTTGCCTTGGTAGAAGGCCTTGTCGCGGTCGCTCGCGGTCGGCAGCTTGGCGAGCGCCACCACGGCCTGGCGTAGCAGCAGCCAGCCGATGACGACGTCGCCCAGTGCCATCAGCACGCGGGTCGTGTTGAGGCCGACCTTGTAGACGTTCTGCGGCTCGTCCACCGACGACATCAGGTCGTTGACCATGTGACCGACGATGGCCTGGGCGTCCTCGAGCGCTCGCGCCAGCAGCTCGCGCTCCTGGACGAGCGCGCCGTTGCCGCCATCACCCTTGGCGAACTCCTGGATCTCAGCGGCCAGCTTGCCCAGCGCCTGGCCCTTGTCCCGCACGATCTTGCGGAAGAAGAAGTCCATGCCCTGGATGGTCGTGGTGCCCTCGTACAGGGTGTCGATCTTGGCGTCACGGATGTACTGCTCGATGGGATAGTCCTGGGTGAAGCCGGAGCCACCGAAGATCTGCAATGACCCGGCGAGCAGCTCGTAGGCCTTCTCCGAGCCGTAGCCCTTGACGATGGGGAGCAGCAGGTCGTTGAGGCGGACCGCGAGGTCGTCGGGGGTGCCGGCGTGGGCGGCGAGCTCGACCTGGTCCTGGATCGTCGCGGTGTACATGACGAGCGCGCGCATGCCCTCCGCCCAGGCCTTCTGGCGCATGAGCATCAGGCGGACGTCGGGGTGGTGGGTGATCGTGACGCGCGGGGCTGCCTTGTCCGTCATCTGAGCCATGTCGGCTCCCTGCACGCGGATCTTGGCGTACTCCAGCGCGTTGAGGTAGCCGGTGGACAGCGTCGAGATGGCCTTGGTGCCGACCATCATCCGGGCGTACTCGATGACCTGGAACATCTGCGCGATGCCGTCGTGCACGTCGCCGACCAGGGTGCGGTTGGCGGGGTGGTTCTCGGCGAAGGTGTGCTCGCAGGTCGATGAGGCCTTCAGGCCCATCTTCTTCTCGACGCCGGTGACGTAGACGCCGTTGCGCTCGCCCAGCTCACCGGTCTCGACATCGACGAGGAACTTCGGGACGAGGAAGAGCGACAGGCCCTTGGTGCCCGGGCCGCCGTGGCCCTCGACGCCGACGGGGCGGGCGAGGACCAGGTGGAAGATGTTCTCCGGCCAGTTCCACTCGGCGCTGGTGATGAAGCGCTTCACGCCCTCGAGGTGCCAGGTGCCGTCGGCCTGCTGGATAGCGGTCGCCCGGCCCGCGCCGACGTCGGATCCGGCGTCCGGCTCGGTGAGGACCATGGTGGCGCCCCAGCCGCGCTCGATCGCGAGCTCGGCGAACTTCTGCTGCTCGGGCGTGCCGTTGTGGTGCAGGATCGCCGCGAAGCCAGGGCCGGCGCCGTACATGTAGAGGGCGGGGTTGGCACCGAGGAACATCTCGGCGCAGGCCCATCGCAGCGACGGCGGGGCGCCGAGCCCCCCGAGCGACTCGGGCAGGTCGAGCCGGTCCCAGCCGCCCTCGTGGTAGGTCGTGTAGCTCTTGATGAAGCTGGCCGGGAGCGTGACGGTGCCGGCGTCCTTATCGAAGACCGGCGGGGTGCGGTCACCCTCGACGAAGCTGGCCGCGAGGTCGTTGCTCGCCAGCCGCTCGACCTCCTTGAGGACATCGCGGGCGCTGTCCTTGTCGAGCTGCGAGAACGGCCCCTGACCCAGGGTCGCGTCGGCACCGAACACCTCGAACAGGTTGAACTCGATGTCACGCAGGTTGCTCTTGTAGTGGCCCATCGCGCAGTTGCTCCCGGTGCGTCTCGGCTGACTGGGCACGGCTGTTACCCGTCAGTAATGACAGGGT
Source organism: Mycobacteriales bacterium (assembly GCA_046713755.1). Classification (GTDB taxonomy): domain Bacteria; phylum Actinomycetota; class Actinomycetes; order Mycobacteriales; family SCTD01; genus JAUYQP01. The sequence continues at coordinate 1,723 of JBKKBU010000191.1, read as the reverse complement.
GCTACCCATTGGTAACTTTTGCAAGCGGCCTCGCGGGTGACAGTCAGTCGCTGGCCGCGACCAGGTGCTCGAGGACGACGTCTGGGAGGTCGCGTTCGACGCGCGACACCCGCCAGGTGCCGGCGAACAGCGCGAGCAGCACGCCGTCCGCGGCCCGCTCGAGGACCTCGACTCCGGACTCCATGTCGAGCGGCTTCTGCCACTCCCGGGTGGTCTTGCGAGCCAGCGTGTAGTCGAGGCGGTCCAGCTTGACCGGGGCGGAGAACTCGCCCGCCATCCGGTGCTCGACGACCTCGAACTGCATCGGGCCGACGGCAGCCAGAACTGGTGCCTGGTCACCGCGCCGGTCCGACCTCAGGACCTGGACGACACCCTCCTGCTCGAGCTGCTCGATGCCGCGCCGGAACTGCTTGTAGCGCCCTGAGTCCTGCGCGCGGCAGACCGCGAAGTGCTCGGGGGCGAAGGACGGGATCGGCGGGAAGGTCACTGCCTCGTCGATGTAGAGCGAGTCCCCGACCCGCAACGAGCTGGCGTTGACCAGTCCGACGACGTCGCCGGGATAGGCGAGGTCGACGGTCACGCGTTCCCGCCCGAAGACCTGCTGGGCGTACTTCGTCGCGAACGGCTTGCCAGTCGCGGAGTGGGTGACGACCGAACCGCGCTCGAACACCCCGCTGCACACCCGGATGTACGCCAGCCGGTCGCGATGGGCAGCGTCCATCCCGGCCTGCATCTTGAAGACGAAGGCCGAGAACGGTGCGTCGACCTTGCGGGCCGCGCCGTCCGCATCCTCGCGGGCGGATGGGGCGGGGGCGTGCTGCAGCAGCACGTCAAGGAGCTGACCGACACCGAAGTTCAGCACCGCGGAGCCGAACAGCACCGGGGTCGTCGTACCGGCCAGGAAGGTGGCCTGGTCGTGGTCCTGACCCATCTCGGTGAGCAGCTCGCTCTCCTCGACGGCGGTCTGCCAGGACTCGCCCTCCTCCGCCAGCGCGCGTTCGGCAGACATCCGCTCCTCCGGAGCGAGCGTCGCGCCACCTGCGGTGCGGGTGAAGCGGATGAAGTCGCCGGTCCGCCTGTCGAGCACGCCGCGAAAATCACCGGCGATGCCCACTGGCCAGGTGAGTGGCGTCGGCAGCAGGCCGGTGCGGGCGTGCACCTCGTCCATCAGCTGCAGCGGCTCGAGGCCGGGGCGGTCCCACTTGTTGACCACGGTGAGCACCGGGACACCGCGGTGCTTGCAGACGTCGAACAGCTTCATCGTCTGCGGCTCGAGGCCCTTGGCAGCGTCGAGGAGCATCACCGCCGAGTCGACGGCAGCGAGCACCCGGTAGGTGTCCTCGGAGAAGTCCGCGTGACCGGGGGTGTCGACGAGGTTGACCACGGAGCTGCCGTACGCGAACTGCAGCGCCGCCGAGCTGATCGAGATGCCGCGCTGCTTCTCGATGTCCATCCAGTCCGACACGGTGCTCTTGCGGCCGGCCTTGCCATGGATCGCGCCGGCTTCATGGATGACCCGGGCATGCAGCGCCAGCGCCTCGGTGAGGGTGGACTTGCCGGCATCGGGGTGGCTGATGACGGCGAAGGTGCGGCGGCGCGCGGCCTCCTGCTGCACGTCGTGCGGGGTGGTCATGACGTCCATTCTCCGGTACGCCGCAGCGGTGCCGCGCCGGGTCGTGCTGCTCGGGTCCGCGAGGTCGTGGAGTTCCGAGCGTTGGAAGGG
>JBKKBU010000190.1:0-7058 GCA_046713755.1 Mycobacteriales bacterium | reverse complement strand
GTGTCTCGCAACCCGCCTGCGGCTACCCCGATCTCGGTGCGGTGCCGGACGGCCTGCTCGAGATGCCCGCCGGCCAGCTCCTCCCAGCCAGGGTGCGCTGCGAGCCGGCGGCCGACCTGCTCGTGGAGCCTGGCGCGCTCGGCCCGCGCCAGTCCGCCGTACGCCGCCTCCCGCACCAGGCTGGAAGGAAACGCGCGCAGCACCCCGTGACCACGCAGCAGATCGCGGCGCATCAGGGCATCGAGCAGGCCCTCCACCTCGTTGCGCAGGCCGTCGTCAGCGAGATCGCGCACATCGTCGACGACGAACTGCTTGCCGAGCAGCGCACCCCGCTCCAGGACGTGCCGCTCAGCGGGAGGCAGCCGGTCGAGGCGGGCCGCGAGCAGCGCGGCGACGGTGGGTGGCAGGTCGAGGTCGGTCGGATCGCCGACGACCTGCCAGGTGCTGCCGTCGCGCACGACCCGACCGGTCTCGACGAGGACCGACACGACCTGCTCGAGCCAGAGCGGGTTGCCACCGGCAGCTTCGACGACCTGGTCCAGCAGGGCATCCGGCGCCACCGCAGGTGCAAGCAGCAGCTCGGCATGACGCCGGGCGTCGCTGACGGACATCGGCGGCAGCGACAGCGACATGACCTGACGCAGCCCAGAAGTCCAGCCGGGGCAGGCATCGTGGAGTGTCGGACGGGCGGTCACGAGGACGAGCAGCGGCACGTCGTCGAGCCGTCGCACCACGTCCTGCACGACCTCGAGGACCTCGGGCTCCGCTCCGTGCAGGTCTTCGAGCACCACGATGCAGGGCCCGTGCGTAGCCAGCCAGCGGGTCTCGAGGCCGAGTGCCCAGGCGACCTCGGCAGCACTCGGGCCGGCGCCCTGCCCCCGCAAGGCCGCAAGCACCTGCTGGGCGTCCGTCGGGAGTGAGTCGGTGGGCAGGTCGTCGAGCAGGTCGGGCAGCGGCGACCACTGGACCCGGGCGCCGTAGGACCGGCAACGCACTCGGCGGACGAGCACCCCGGCCGAGCTCTGCGCGTCGAGGAAGTCGTCGATCAGCCGAGACTTCCCCAGGCCGGCCTCGCCGAGCACGGTCACGAGGTGAGCCGACCGCCCGCGCACCGCGCGCTCGAGCGCAGCCGCGAGCAGCGCTCGCTCGGTCGTGCGCCCGAGCATGGGAGTGCGGCGGGTGCGCGCCACGGTCTGCCGCACCTCGATGAGCGGGTGGGCTCGCAGTGACTGGGCCCGACCGCGCAAGAGCAGCTCGCGGGGCTCGCCGGTGCGGACCACGGCGGTCAGCAGCCGAGCCGTGTCGGGGCCGAGCAACACCTCACCGGGTGCGGCGTGCTGGAGCAGCCGGGCCGCCACGACGACGGCTTCCCCGAGCACCAGCCCCTGATCGCCGTCGTTGCCCGACAGGACCTCGCCGGTGTTGAGCGCGGTCTGCAGACCCAGCCGCACCCCGCTCGCCGCCTCGATGCGCTCGACCAGCGGGCCGATCCGGCCGACCAGGGCCAGCGCTGCGCTCGCCGCCCGCTGCGCATCGTCCTCGTGGGCCACGGGTACGCCGAAGACCGCCATGACAGCGTCGCCGGCGTACTTCTCGACCGTGGCCCCGTGCTCCTCGAGCACCGCCCGGATGGTGGCGTAGAGCTCCGAGGCCATCCGCCGGACCACCTCGGTGTCGAGCCGCTCCGCGAGTCCCGACCGACCGTGCACATCGGTGAACAGCACCGTGACGGTCTTACGGACGCCTACCGGTGGCGCCAGCAGCGCCGTCCCGCAGCTTCCGCAGAACCGGTCGCCGGGCACGCCGGAGGCACCACACTGCCGACACCCCCCGGTCATGGTGAACAGGGTAGGTTCGGATGCCCCATCCGGAAAGACCCGTGTGTCGGGTTGCTGCCCGTCTGGCCGCTTCAGGCTTTACGCTGCTGCCTGATGGGGGGGAGCCCGATGGCACGCGCACTGACACCCGACGACGTCCTGGCGGCACTGCGCTCCGTCGAGCTGTTCGCTCGACTGGATGAGACCGTGCTGGCGCAGCTGGCTTCCGTCGTACGCCCTCGTTCGTACGACAAGGGGCAACTGGTCTTCGTCGAAGGCGACCCCGGCGACTCGCTGCTGGTCCTCGTCAGCGGTTCGGTCACCGTGTTCCGCACGGCCCCGTCAGGTGAGCGCGCGGGCCTCGCGGTGCTCGAGCCGCCAGAGGTGCTCGGTGAGGTGTCGCTGCTCGACGGCGCCCCGCGCTCGGCGTCGGTCGAGGCGACCGCTGCGACGATCGCCCTGGCGCTGTCGCGGGCCGAGTTCCTCGCGCTGCTGCGGTCCCAGCCGTCCGTGCTCGAGCCGCTGCTGCATGCGCTCGGCACGATGGTGCGACGGCTCACCGACCAGGCCGCCGACCACGTGTTCCTGGACCTCGCGGGGCGGGTGGCGAAGGCACTGCTGCGGCTGGCGCCGGCGGCCCCGGCTGGTCTGCCGCCGGTCGTCGCGATCACGCAGAGCCGGCTCGCCGAGATGAGCGGCGGCACCCGGCAGAGCGTCAACCAGGTGCTCGGTGGCTTCAGCTCGCGTGGGCTCGTGCACCTGGAGGGTCGTCGGGTCTTACTGACCGACGTCGCCGGACTGCGCCGCCGCGCCCACCTGCCACCGGAGCCGCTCAGCCCCGCTGGAGGGCGGCCCGCATCCCGTCCAGGTCCAGCTCGGGGCGCACCGGCCACTGCGGGTCGAGCTCGCTGAGGGTCTCGTGCAACAGGTGGCCGATCGCCCAGTCGCGATACCACTTGCGGTCCGCCGGTATGACGTACCAGGGGGCAGCTGCGGTGCTGCAGCGCTCCAGCGCGACGGAGTAGGCCTGCATGTAATCGGCCCAGTGCGCCCGCTCGTCGATGTCGCCCGGGTTGACCTTCCAGTGCTTGCTCGGGTCGTCGAGCCGCGCGAGGAGTCGCTCGCGCTGCTCGTCGTAGGAGACCTGCAGGAAGCACTTCAGGAAGGTGACGCCCTGGTCGACCAGGCTGGCCTCCCAGGTGTTAATGAGGTCGTAGCGCTTCTCCCACTCGTGCTTCGGCACCAGGTCGTGGACCCGAACGACGAGGACGTCCTCGTAGTGGCTGCGGTTGAAGACCTGGACGTAGCCGGCCGGCGGGACGGCCTTCTCGATCCGCCACAGGAAGTCGTGGGAGCGCTCCTCCTCGGTGGGCTTGCCGAAGCTGGCGAGGCGCATCCCGGCCGGGCCGACCAACTGGTCGATCGCCTTGAGGGCACCGTCCTTGCCGCCGGTGTCCATCGCCTGCAGGACGATCACGACCCGGCGAACACCGCCGGTGCGGCCTTCGGCGTAGAGCCGCTCCTGAAGGTCGCGCGTTGGCTCCACCAAGGCCTCGAGCTGGGCGGCAGCGGCCTTCTTATCATCGATGCCGTCGTGCTGCGCCGCTGCCGCGTCGACGATCGGCGTGCCGGGGACGAAGCGCAGCAGGTCGCGGACCGACACGGTCAGCCCTGACCGAACTGCTTGAGGAGTGCTGTTCCGTCCCGCACCTCGGCAGCCGGCGGCGCCACGACCTTGACCTCCGTGCCGAAGTCGAACAGCTCGATGGTCACGACCGACTCGACGGCGCCGACCTTCGGGTCCTTGGCCTTCAGGGTCTGGGAGAACTTGCGCATCCGGCCCTCGTCATCGAGGTAGGCGTCGAACGGGACCTTCGTCTCGGTGAGCTTGGCGAGGTTCTTCTCGATGAGGGCCTTGGCGCTGCCTTCGGCGTTGGTGGCGGCCTTCTGCAGGTCGAGCGTGCCGGTGTAGTGCGTCGTCTCGGTGCCGCGGATGGTCTCCTTGCCGACCTCCGTGACGTCCTCGGAGGCGCCCTTGAGCTGATCGAGCCCACTCGTCGGGTCGGCCTGCGCGCCGAAGGACGTGCCGGCGAGGTCCTTCAAGGAGATCGAGTAGAAGCCCGGTTGCTGCGGTACCTGGAGGTAGGCGATCCCGGCAACGATGCGCAGCTCGATCTTCTGACCGAGGCCCGGGATCTCGAACGACAGCTGCCCGTCCTTGGTCGCGTAGTCGAAGGCGCCCTCACCACCGAACTCGATCGTCTGGTCGCCGGCTTTCGTGCTGGTGGTCAGCACGAACTTCGACGACCCGGCAGCGGTGGTCTTGGCGCCCACCTGGGAGATCGCGTCCAGCGGCGTCAGGCGGTCCGGCGTCGTGGTGGCCTGGTCGCCGCAGCCGGTCAGCAGCAGGCCGGCGGCGAGCGGGACGATCAGGACCCGGAGAAGTCGGCGCATGCCTGGAGTCTGACACTTATCCCGCGGCCAGCAGCACCACCCCTGCCAGGGCCACCGTGACTCCCGCCCACTGCCGCGGAGCGAGCCGCTCGTGCAGCACGACGACCGCGAGCGCCACCATGACCACCGGCGCGAGCGTGGCCAGCACGCTGACGACGCTCACCAGCCCGCTCGTCGTCGCCACGCCGTACGCCGCCGTCCCGATGACCAGCAGCACACCGGGTACGGCCACCACCCCCAGGTCCCTTGTCGGGACCCAGGCCCGACCGCCGCGGGTCAGCACGACGGCGAGGGTGCTGGCCAGCAGGGCGATGCGGCTGGTGAGGACCGCCCAGCTCGGGCTCTCCGCACTGGCTTCGGCGAAGGTCGTGAGGAAGAGCCCGAAGGCGGCTGCGGAGAACAGCGACAGCCCGATGCTGGCGACCTGGACGTGGTCCTCCCGCTTGCCCGGCCGGGCGGCCGCGGCGACGACCCCGAGGACGGCCAGCGGGATGCCCACCAGCTGCAGGGTGCTGGGTCGCTCACCGCCGGCCAGCGCGACCAGCACCGGCACCATCCCGCCGGTCGCCCCGATCGGAGCGACCACGCTCATCGGTCCCCGCGCGGCGGCCGTGAAGAAGCAGGCGATCGCGATGGCGTTGGCGATGCCGGCGACGACACCGAAGGCGATCGCCCTGGTGCCCGGCAACGCGTCCTGGTTGGCCGCGACGAGCAGCAGCCCGCCGGTGACCCCCACGACCTGGCCGACCACCAGCACGGGGCCCAGGGTGTGCACGAGGCTGAGCCGCGGGCCGAGGAAGTTCGCGACGCCGTAGGTGAGCGCGGTCAGCAGCGCCAGCAGGACCGCGGTCATGGTCCCGAGTCAACGTCACCGCCGCCCCACCGCACTCAGCGGGTCAGAACCGCTTCGAGCCGCGCCAGCGCCGTTGCATGGGTATCGCGGGTGAGCCGGACGTGGACGTCCTGCCTCCAGTGCGCACCGCGCTCCGCAGTTATTCGCCGATGGCAGTTCGCGCAGCGCACGTCACACTTGGCGATCTCCACCAGCACCTTCTCCCAGGAGATGCCGCGCCCCAGCATGGCGCTGATGTTGCGGGACTTCTTTCCTCGCACGTGGTCAAACTCGAGGCACCGGACATCGGTCTCGCCACAGTCCACACACGGGTGCTCGTTGAGGTACTTCGCCATCTGGGCTAAGACGACCTCACGCTTGCGGTAGTACCGCTGGGTGACGATGGTGATGTGCTCGTCGCGGTTCTGCACGTACCAGGCACTCCAGCACCTCTTGCAGGTCGGCTGGCGCCCATCCTTACTCGAGCGCTTAGCGCTGAACGCCGTAAGAGGCTTGGCTTCGACGCAGCGAGAACAGACCTTGGTGGCTTCCGGTTCCATGCCAGCAGCGTTGCGCAGACCTCTGACAATCTATAAAAATCGGTGGGCCGCCTCGGACTTGAACCGAGAACCAACGGGGTAAAAGCCCGGAGCTCTGCCAATTGAGCTAGCGGCCCTACGGTCAGGCTAGGGGACCGTGGGTGATGTTGGCGCCTACGTTGGTGCGGTCCGCTATGCTTTCCCGGTCCCTGACGGCAAGACGGCGGAGACGCCTGCTCCGGCAGGCCGGTCCCCATCGTCTAGCGGCCCAGGACTCCACCCTTTCAAGGTGGCTACGCGGGTTCGAATCCCGTTGGGGGCACGTAACTACACGTAACAAGGCCTTTTCAAGGCCCCGTAGCGCAGTTGGTTAGCGCGCCGCCCTGTCACGGCGGAGGTCGCGGGTTCGAGTCCCGTCGGGGTCGCCACACAAGATCCACCCAAGATCCACCCAGATCACAGCCAGGTCAGGTAGCTCAGCTGGTAGAGCACACGCCTGAAAAGCGTGGGGTCGGCGGTTCGATCCCGCCCCTGACCACCCACTCCCACCCCGCCTGACGCGACCACCCGCACGCGACAGCTACGAGGGGTGCTACGAGGGGTGGCAGCCGAACGCCGACATCGGGGCGTTGGACAGCGACGGCGGCCGGCTCGCCTTGCCCCAGGAGGTGTTCGGAGCGGCGCCCATCTCCAGCCGGAGGGTGCCGCCCTTGCGCAGCTCGGTGTGCGTCAGCCACGCCCGGTCCAGCGGCTTGCCGCCGAGCGACGCCGACTGGACGTACTTGCCGACCAGCGAGGCGCCGGGAGCCTCGATGACGACGTCCTTCTTCCCGGGCAGGTCGAGCTCAGCCCGCTCGAAGACCGGGCTGCCGACGACGTACAGCGGTGCACCGGGGGTGACCGGGCCGAGACCCAGAGCGCTCCACACGTACCAGGCCGACAGCGAGCCGAGGTCGTCGTTACCCGGCAGCCCGTCGATGGTCGGGCGGAACACGCCCTGCAGCTGCCGCTGCACGGACTGCACCTTCGACGGCTGGCCCGCGTGGGCGTACATCCATGACGTCTGCAGGTCGTGCTCGTTGCCAGGGGCGTACTGGTTGGTGCGGTACACCAGGCCGAACAGGGGCGCCCGGTGCTGCGCCTCGGCCACGGCGACGGGGACGACGGCTCCGGCCGGCTCGCTGAAGTGCGTGTCGAGCCGCTCCACCGCCACCGCGTCACCACCCATGCGGTCGAACAGACCGCGCGCGTCGTGCGGGGCGAGCCAGGAGTACTGCCAGGAGTTGCCCTCCTGGAAGCCGGTCTCGTCCAGCGCCGGGTCGAAGGGCGTCAGCCACGAGCCGTCGGCGTTGCGCGGCCGGATCCACCTGGTCTCCGGGTCGAGCAGCCGCCGGTAGTTCGTCGAGTCCTGCAGGG
>JBKKBU010000189.1:0-6885 GCA_046713755.1 Mycobacteriales bacterium | reverse complement strand
GGTCGGTCCCTTCGGCCGGCTGGCCCGACTCACTGGACAGCCGGTGCTGGCAGCCGATCGGCCGAGGGGGGTTGGCCGCTTCGCCGCCGCCCGCGTCGGCAAGGTGCCGTCGCTGTGACGGCAGCGGTCCGACTCACGCCGGATGCTGCCGACCGGGTCGACGGCCGGCATGCCCGGTCGCAGCGGACCCGCGCAGCCGTGATCGAGGCCCTGCTGGCGCTGCTCGAGGCGGGACAACCGTCGCCCACCACCCAGCAGATCGCCACGCGAGCCGGCATCTCGCTGCGCACCGTCTACCAGCAGTTCTCCGACCTCGAGGGCCTCTACGCCGCTGCCGGTGAATGCGTGCTCGGGCGACTTGAGGCCCTCCGGGCACCGGTGCCTGTCGAGCTCCCCTTCGAGCAGCGGCTCGAGTGCTTCTGTGCGACCCGGGCCCGGGTCCTCGAGGCGCTGCTTCCCGTGATGCGCGGCAGTCGGATCCGCGAGCACGTGTCGGCCCAGCTAGTCGTCATCCGGCGCCACTTCGTGGCGATCGGCGACGGCGAGGTCCGCCAGGCCTTCGCGCCCGAGCTGGCCCTCCTCCCGCGGGAGGAGCGCGAGCACGTCGTCGCGGAGCTGCACGTTGCCGCTGGTGCGGCCTCCTGGGAGACCCGGCGGGGTGATCGAGGGCAGGATGTGACGCGTGCCGAGCAGGCCATGCGGATGACCGTGTGTGCACTGCTCTCCCGACCCAGAGGAGCCGCGTGACCTCGACCGCGCCAGCCACGTTGGGCCGCCGCGCGGAGGCCCTGCTGGAGCGGTTCGGCGGGGAGCGGGAGTCGGTCCTGTTCGAGGGCACCTGGCACACCAGTGGCGAGCTCGCCGCGCGCAGCCGCCGGGCGGCGCGCGGGCTCGTCGGGCTTGGCGTCCGGCCCGGTGACCGGGTGGTCGTGCTGATGGCCAACTGCCCAGAGGTCGGGCTGACGTACAACGCTCTCTGGCGCGCTGGGGCGGTCCCTACCCCCGTGCTGTTCCTGGTGAGCGAGCAGGAGCTGCGCCACGTCGTCCAGGACTCGGGGGCGGTGGTGGTGGTCACGACGCCGGAGTTCCTGCCGAAGGTGCAAGCGGCGGCTCCTGGTGTCCCGCACGTGGTCGTGGGAGCGGGCGGCAGCGCGACGTTCGCGGAGCTCGAGGCGCACGATGAGCTGCCGCTCGTCGACCGCGATGTCGCCGACCTGGCAGCCTTGCTCTACACCGGTGGCACCACCGGTCGGGCCAAGGGCGTCGCTCTCACCCACGCCTCGCTCGACGCCGCGGGCGCCGCCGGCATGGCGGCCGCCTATCGCGCCGGGCGGACCGTGTCGCTGCTGCCGCTGCCGCTCGCCCACGTCTATGGGCTCATGGTCAGCGTGGCCGGGTTGCACGCCGTCGAGCCGGGCCGCGCGGTGCTCATGCGCTGGTTCGACCCAGCTGGCTTCCTGCGGCTCGTGGAGGAACATGGCGTCCAGATGTCGGCTTGCGTCCCTTCGATGCTGCAGGCCTTGCTCGCCCAGCCACTGGAGGAGCACGACCTGTCATCGCTGGAGCGGATCAGCAGCGGCGGCGCCCCGCTGGCACCCGACGTCGCCCGCGAGCTCGAACGCCGGATCCCCAGCCTGGAGGTCCGGGAGGGCTATGGCTGCACCGAGTCCAGCGCCCTCATCTCGACCCAGCCCGAGCAGCGTCGGCTCGGCTCGGTCGGCAAGCCGGTCGCCGGAGTCGAGGTCCGCATCGACGGGGCCGCGGCTCCGGGGGACGACGGTGAGATCTGCGTGCGCGGCCCGGTGCTCATGACCGGCTACTGGAACGACCCCGCGGCGACCGCGGAGGCCGTCCGTGATGGCTGGCTCCACACCGGCGACATCGGTCGCCTCGACACCGACGGCTACCTCTGGGTCGTCGACCGGCTCAAGGACCTGGTGATCCGCAACGGCTTCAACGTCTACCCGCGCGACGTCGAGGACGTCCTACTCGCGCACCCCGACGTCACTGCCGCAGCCGTTGTCGGACGGCCCGATCCCCGGGTCGGGGAGGAGGTCGTCGCCTTCGTCTCGTTGTCCGCCCCTGTCTCCGAGTCCGACCTGATCGCGTGGTGCAAGGAGCGGCTCAGTGCGGCGAAGTACCCCCGCGAGGTCCGCGTCGTCGACGCGATCCCGCTGACCAGCGTCTTCAAGACCGACCGCAAGGCCGTCCGGCGGCTGGTGTGATGCTCGTCTAGCGTCGGGCGCGTGACCCTCGACGACCTGCTCGCTGCGCGGGCAGCTGCCCGGACCGCCAAGGACTTCGGCGAGAGCGACCGGCTCCGCGACGAGATCGCCGCCCTCGGCTGGGTTGTCCGAGACACCCCCGACGGGCAGGTCGTCGCGGCGAAGCCCCCGTACGACGTGCTGGCGGGCGCCTCCGCACTGACCGACCGGTCTGCGGAGCCCGACACCGAGGGTGTCACGGTCGCGCTGCTCGTGGAGGGCTGGCCCGACGACCTCCGGACGTGCGTGGCGGCCCTGCTCGAGCACGGCCCGTCCGACCTGCACCTGCTGCTCTGCGAGAACGGTCCGACTGACGCGGGCGACGTCGTGCACGAGCTGGCCGCGCACGAGCGCGTCGACGAGGTGCACCTGGAGCGCCCGGCCGGCTGGGCGGAGGCCCGCAACGCCCTGCTGCGCACCGACACCGCGACGGTGCACGTCGTGATGGACCTCTCGACCGTCCTCGAGGGCGACGCGATCCGCCCGCTGCTCGACGCGCTCTCGGACAGCGGGGTGGCCGCGGCGGGCTGGCGGGGCGTCCGGGTCACGGACGGGTGGACGGACTTCGAGGAGTCGCCCAGCGGTGAGGTCGAGGCGCTGCTGTCGTACCTGATCGCGGTCAGGCGACGGGCGGCACTTGCCGTACCCCTGCCGGCGAAGGCGCGCTTCTACCGCAACGCGGACATGGAGTGGTCGTTCCTGCTGCGGGAAGCGGGCGTGGGGCGGCTCGTCGCGGTCGACCTGCCGGTGCGTCAGGACCGCCACCGCGGCTACCACGACAGCGACCCGGCCTACCGCGACAAGGAGTCGCGCAAGACCTACGACCGGTTCCTGCAGCGCTTCCGGGGTCGCGACGACCTGCGCCTACCACCCCGGTGACCCGGCCGTCCTAGCACGAAAGCGAGCTTCGACATTCACCGGACAGGGTGATCACCCGAGGTCCACACTGACCGGGGATCCGCGACGGAGCGGGCCCGCCGGAGGTCGCCGTGCTCTCGTCCCTGCGCTTGCGCCGACACGCCCGCGTCGAGGGTCCCGACGGCGGTCGGCCGCGCGATGCGATCGTCCTGTCCGGCGGTGGGAGCCTCGGTGCGGCCCAGGTCGGCGCCGTCAAGGCATTGTTCGAGGCCGGGATCGAGCCCGACCTGTTCGTCGGCTGCTCGGTGGGCGCGATCAACGCGGCCTTCCTGGCGATCGACCCGACGATGGCCCGGGTGGAGGAGCTCGAGCGGGTCTGGCGGCGGCTCGAGCGCAAGGACATCTTCGGGGGCAACCGGCGGATGATGGCCACGCACGTGCTGCGCCGCGACGACCACCTCTACGAGCCCGACGCGCTGCGCCACCTGGTCCGCACCTGGGTCCCGCTGCGTGACCTCGGCGAGACGGCGGTGCCCTGCCATGTCGTGACGACCGACCTGCACACGGGGGCGCCGTGCTGGTGGTCCGAAGGCGAGACCGTCGGCGTGCTGACCGCCAGCGCCTGCCTGCCGGCCGTGTTCCCCCCGGTCAAGCTCGGCGGCTCGCTCCACGTGGACGGTGGGGTGACCTGCCCGGTGCCGGTCGAGCGAGCGCTCGACCTCGGTGCGACCAGGGTGTGGGTCGTCGATGTGACCGGCGGCTCCATCGGCCGGCGCGACGAGCGCATGACCGCGCTCGACGTGCTGCTGCTCTCGTTTGCCATCACCCGCTCGCACCTCGATCGCCATCTGCAGGTGGCCCGGCTGGGGCAGCAGGTCATCCGGATGCCCAAGCTCGCCGTCGGGCAGATGGAGATGCGCGACTTCAGCCAGACGGCCCGGCTGTTCGAAGCGGGCTACGCCGCCGGTCAGGAAGCCGCTCTGGCGGCGCTCGTCCCGAGCCAGCGCACCGGCTGAGCCCGTCCGCCTACTCGGCTTCGGAGAGCAGTGCCCCGAGTCGGGTGATGCCCTTCTCGAGGTCCGCGTCACCGAGGGCGTACGACAGCCGGAAGTAGCCGGGCGTCCCAAAGGCCTCACCCGGCACGACCGCGACGCCGACCTGGTCCAGGACGATCTCGGCGAGCTGGGTCGAGGACTCGATCACCTGACCGCGCAGCGTCTTGCCCAGGAGGGCTTTCACCGATGGGTAGCAGTAGAAGGCGCCCGCCGGCTCGGGGCAGGTGATCCCCGGGATGTCGTTGAGCATCCGCACCATGGTCCGGCGGCGTCGGTCGAACGCCGCCCGCATCTCCGCGACCGCGGAGAGGTCACCCGACACGGCGGCCAGCGCCGCGACCTGCGCCACGTTGGAGACGTTGGACGTGGCATGCGACTGCAGGTTGGTCGCGCCCTTCACCACGTCGGGCGGGCCGATCAGCCAGCCCACGCGCCAGCCCGTCATGGCGTAGGTCTTCGCGACGCCGTTGACGACGACGCAGGTGTCAGCGAGCTCTGGCACGACGACGGGCATGGACACGTGCTCGGCGTCGCCGTACACGAGGTGCTCGTAGATCTCGTCAGCGACGACCCAGATCCCGTGCTCGAGCGCCCACCTCCCGATGGCCTCGACCTCGGCCGGCGAGGCGACCGCGCCGGTCGGGTTGGACGGGGAGCACCACAGCAGGACCTTGGTGCGCTTCGTCCTGGCCGCTTCGAGCTGCTCGACGCTGACTCGGTAGCCCTGCTCCTCGGTCGTCACCACGTCGACCGGCACGCCGCCCGCCAGCTTCACGGCCTCGGGGTAGGTCGTCCAGTACGGCGCCGGGAGCAGCACCTCGTCGCCCGGGTCGAGCAACGTCGCGAAGGCGGCGTAGACGGCCTGCTTCCCGCCGTTGGTGACGAGCACCTGGGCGGCAGTGACGTCGTAGCCGCTGTCACGCTTGGTCTTGAGCGCGATCGCAGCCTTGAGCTCGGGCAACCCCCCGGCCGGTGTGTAGTGGTGGTTCCTAGGATCGGAGCAGGCCGCCGCTGCTGCCGCCACGATGTTGCTTGGCGTCGGGAAGTCCGGCTCGCCGGCGCCGAAACCGACGACGTCCTCGCCCGCGGCCTTCTTGGCCTTCGCCTTGGCGTCGACGGCGAGGGTCGCCGACTCGGCGATCCCGCCGATGCGGGCAGAGATCCGGGCTGAGCTGCGGGGGCTGGAGGTCGTGGAAGCGCTCATGGCCCCATCGTCCCAGCGCCGTCCAGCCGCTTGTGACGGGGGGCGGGGTACGACGAGGCCCCGGGCTGTCACCGGGGCGCTTTGGAGCCAGCCCACTTGGGCCGTACACTCTCCCGTCTGGGGGCTCGCAGCCTCTGCTCCGGCGCGCCCGCGCGCCGATCGGCAGGGACGGCGCAGCCCTCGGAGGGGTGTAGCTCAGCTGGCCAGAGCGCCGGTCTCCAAAACCGGATGTCGCAGGTTCGACTCCTGTCACCCCTGCTGGACCTGCGCCTCCGGTCCGGCAGCCGACCTGCACACCGACGAGCACCGACGAAAGGGACAGCAGTGAGCGACAGCGCGAGCACCGTGCTCACGCGTGACGACGACGGCGCGCCCCGGCGCGCCCCGCGTCGTGGGCCCTTCGCGTTCCTCGCCGACCGGGTCCGCCGGATCGTGACGTTCTACAAGCAGGTCGTGGCCGAGCTCCGCAAGGTGATCTGGCCCACCCGCAAGGAGCTCCTGACCTACACCAGCGTCGTCCTCGTCTTCGTGGTCGTCATGGTGATCATCGTCAGCATCTACGACTTTGTCTTCGGGCAAGGCGTGCTGAAGGTGTTCGGCAGTGGCACCGCCGACTGATCCGCCCGCTGACACCCGCGCCGACCGCCCCCACCAGCCCGCACTCCCCAAGACCGACGAACAGGACGTGTCCGTGTCCGAGTACAGCCCGCCCCGCGACGACGAGTCGGGTGCTGCTGACGATGCTGCTGACGATGCGGCTGTCGATGCAGCGCCCGCGTCCGAGCAGGCCGAGGTCGTGGGCAGCGGCGTGACCGACCCGTTCGCCGTACCTGCTGCCGCCCCCGAGGACGCGGCTGCTGAGCCTGCCGACGACGCGACGACTGAGCATGTCGGCGACGCGGCTGCAGACGCCGAGGGGGATGCCGATGCTGACGCTGTCCCCTTCGATCCTGACGCCCCGCTCGACCCGGCCGACGAGCTCAAGGCCGCCCTGCGGGACCTGCCCGGCGACTGGTACGTCGTGCACTCCTACGCTGGCTACGAGAACAAGGTGAAGGCCAACCTCGAGAGCCGGATCCAGAGCCTCAACATGGAGGACTACATCTTCCAGATCGAGGTGCCCACCGAGGAGGTCATGGAGGTCAAGGGCGGCAAGCGCCAGGCAGTGATCCGCAAGAAGCTCCCCGGCTACCTGTTCGTCCGCATGGACCTCACCGACGAGTCGTGGTCCGCGGTCCGCAACACCCCAGGCGTCACCGGCTTCGTCGGCCAGACGTCCCGTCCGACCCCGCTCACGCTCGACGAGGTCGTCAAGCAGCTTGCCCCGCCGAAGCAGAAGTCCGTCGTCGTTCAGAAGGCGGTCGACTTCGAGGTGGACGAGTCCATCACCGTGACCGACGGCCCGTTCGCGACGCTGCCGGCGACGATCAACGAGATCAACCTCGACAGCCAGAAGCTCAAGGTGCTGGTGTCGATCTTCGGCCGCGAGACGCCCGTCGAGCTG
>JBKKBU010000188.1:0-5532 GCA_046713755.1 Mycobacteriales bacterium | reverse complement strand
GTCGTCGTCGCCCGTCCAAGGGCATGTACGGCGAACCGCTGGTCGAGTCAGGTGCTGCTACGCCCGCCGAGGCCGTGGCCGTGGCCGTGGCCGAGTCCGAGGCCGCCGAGCCGACGCCACCGTTCCGCCCACTGCTGCCCTGACCCGGTCGACTCCAACCGATTGGGGATCCCCAATGGGCGTCTGGCGCGCGAAATTACCCATTGGGGTTCCCCAATCGTCGATGGGGCGGCGCCGGGGCGAGCTGCTTCAGGCAGTGAGGCGGGAGGGGACCGCTGGCATGCCGAGGAAGTCCGGGCCGGCCACTGCCTGACCGGCGGCGTCCACCACGTGGATGCAGTCGCCAGGACACTCCGTTGCCGAGTCGATGACGCGCGCGATCGCCTCGGCCGGGACGCGCACCTGGGCGCCGGCGTCCAACAGCAGCTCGCCGTTGGCGCCTTTGACGTAGGCCAACCCGTCGACGTCGAACTCGAAGACCTCGGGGGCGTACTGCACGCAGAGGCCGTCGCCAGTGCACAGGCCCTGGTCGACCTTTACGAACAACTCGTCCGACACCCCTTCAGAGTACGGCGGGAGCCGAGTCCGGTCCGTCGTACCCGGCTGTGATTGACGGCACGGCGAACCGGCGAAGGTGCTTGCCACGTACATAGGATGTGAGGGGTAGGACGCCCGACTGCGCGACGGGATGGTGAGAGCGTGGCAAGCACCCGTGGGGGGAGCTCCGACGAGCGCCCGCAGGAGGTCGCGGAGCTGACCGCGCAGGTCACCCACCTCGAGGAGGAGGTCGCCGTCCTGCGCCGCCGGATGTCGGACTCGCCGAGGGCGGTCCGGCATCTCGAGGACAAGCTCGCCGAGGCACAGGCCGCGCTGGCGGGCGCGTCCGGCCAGAACGACCGGCTGGTCAACACCCTCAAGGAGGCGCGGGACCAGATCCTCGCGCTCAAGGAGGAGGTCGAGCGACTCGCCCAGCCGCCGTCCGGCTACGGGGTGTTCCTGAGCCGGCACGAGGACGACAGCGTCGACGTGTTCACCGGCGGTCGCAAGCTGCGCGTCACCGTCAGTCCGAGCGTCGAGGTCGCGGACCTCCGCAGGGGCCAGGAGGTGATGCTCAACGAAGCCCTCAACGTCGTCGCTGCGCTCGCCTTCGAGAAGCACGGCGACGTCGTCACTCTCAAGGAGGTGCTGGAGGGCGGCGACCGCGCCCTCGTCGTCGGGCACACCGACGAAGAGCGGATCGTGATGATCGCCGACTCGCTGCTCGACCAGCCCATCAAGGCGGGCGACTCGTTGCTGATGGAGTCGCGGTCCGGATATGTCTACGAGCGGATCCCGAAGTCCGAGGTCGAGGACCTGGTCCTCGAGGAGGTCCCGGACATCGACTACAGCGACATCGGGGGGCTGGCCGCGCAGATCGAGCAGATCCGGGACGCCGTCGAGCTGCCCTTCCTGCACAAGGACCTGTTCAAGGAGCACCAGCTGCGGCCGCCCAAGGGCGTGCTGCTCTACGGCCCGCCCGGCTGCGGCAAGACGCTGATCGCGAAGGCCGTGGCCAACTCGCTGGCGAAGAAGGTTGCGGAGGTCACCGGCAAGCCGGACGGCCGCGCCTTCTTCCTCAACATCAAGGGCCCGGAGCTGCTCAACAAGTACGTCGGCGAGACCGAGCGGCACATCCGGCTGATCTTCCAGCGGGCTCGGGAGAAGGCGTCCGAGGGCGTGCCGGTCATCGTGTTCTTCGACGAGATGGACTCGATCTTCCGGACCCGCGGGTCGGGCGTGTCTTCCGACGTCGAGACCACGATCGTGCCGCAGCTGCTGTCGGAGATCGATGGCGTCGAGACCCTCGAGAACGTCGTGGTCATCGGTGCGTCCAACCGTGAGGACATGATCGACCCGGCCATCCTGCGACCCGGCCGGCTCGATGTGAAGATCAAGATCGAGCGGCCCGACGCAGAGGCTGCGAAGGACATCTTCGGCAAGTACGTCCGCACCGACCTGCCGCTGCACGCTGAGGACCTCGCCGAGCACGGCGGCTCCCGCGAGGCCACCGTCGCGGCGATGGTGCAGGGCGTCGTCGAGCGGATCTACACCGAGGCCGAGGAAAACCGCTTTCTCGAGGTGACCTACGCCAACGGCGACAAGGAAGTCCTGTACTTCAAGGACTTCAACTCCGGCGCCATGATCGAGAACATCGTGGCCCGCGCCAAGAAGATGGCCATCAAGGACTTCCTCGAGACGACTCAGAAGGGGCTGCGGATGCAGCACCTGCTGACGGCCTGCATCGATGAGTTCAAGGAGAACGAGGACCTGCCCAACACCACCAACCCCGACGACTGGGCCCGGATCTCGGGCAAGAAGGGCGAGCGGATCGTCTACATCCGCACCCTCGTCACCAGCGCCAAGGGCCACGAGACGGGCAAGTCCATCGACACCATCTCCAACACCGGCCAGTACCTCTAACACCCGCGCGGCGCGGCTACAGCGTCGCCAGTGCGTCTCGTAGGGCGGCGATCGCCGCGCTCGTCGGGTCGAGGTGCTCGAAGTGGCCGCCGGGCACCCGTACGAGCCGGGCCTGCGGGTCCTTGGCGACGTAGCGCTCGCTCTGGCTGATCGGCACGAGGTCGTCGCCGTCGCTGTGGACGCAGACCGTGCGGACGCCGGACGGGGCGAGCTGGGCGGGATCGGCCATCGCATAGCGGTCGGCGTGGTCGCTCGGTGAGCCGTCCAGGAGGGCGGCGACGGCGCCGCCGCCGAGCCCGAGCCGATGCGCCTCGACCAGGTCAGCGACCGGCGCCTGCGCGACGCACAGGGCAGGCACGACCGCCGGCGAGCGGAAGGGGTGACCCGCCGGGAGCTTGGGTCGGCTCGCCAGCCACAGGGCGAGCTGGCCGCCGGCCGAGTGACCGGCGACGGCAACCCGCTGCCGGTCGACCCGATCGGCATGACTGCCTGCCAGCAGGTGGTCGTAGCCAGCGGCGACGTCCTCGAAGGTCGCGGGGAAGGTGGTCGACGAGGGCCGGTAGTCGAGGTTCCACACCAGGAACCCACGGCCGGCCAGATCGGCGGCGAGCGCGTCCTCCAGGGACCGGTCGTAGCCGTTGCGCCAGTAGCCGCCGTGCACGAGCACCACGGTGGGGAGCGTGCCGGCAGGGCTGCCCGGCGGCACCCACCACTCACCGGTCCCGCTGTCGTGGTCGGCGTAGCGGTCGACGGTGCGGGTCGTCCCCGCGGCGACCTGTGGCCTGGGCGCCGGATTGCTCAGCGCGCGATACCCCAGCAGCCCCGCTGCTCCCGCTGCGAGGGCACCCAGCGCTCCCAGGGCGCTGCGTCGCGTCATGCGGCCATCCTCCACGGTGAGTGGGTTCGCGGGACAGGGGCTGTCGGTTCAGCCGCGTCGTCACGTGGCGCCTACGCTTGGCAGATGAGCAGCCGGCGGGTCATGGGCGTGGAGACCGAGTACGGCGTCTCCGTGCCGAGCCAGGCCGGCGTCAACGCGATGGTCGCCTCGTCGCAGGTCGTCAACGGCTACGCGGGCGCCGGTCCGACCCGAGACCGCCGGACGCGCTGGGACTTCGAGGAGGAGAACCCGCTGCGCGATGCCCGCGGCTTCGAGGTCGGGCTAGGCAGCTCCGATCACCTGCCCGGCGAGCCCGACGACGAGCTCGGCCTCGCCAACGTCATCCTCACCAACGGCGCCCGGCTCTACGTCGATCACGCCCACCCCGAGTACTCCTCCCCGGAGGTCACCACGCCCCGCGACGCGGTGCTCTGGGACAAGGCGGGGGAGCGCGTGATGGCGATCGCCGCCGAGCGCGCCCTGCAGGTGCCCGGGACGGCGCCGATCCAGCTCTACAAGAACAACACCGACGGCAAGGGTGCGTCGTACGGCACGCACGAGAACTACCTCATGCCGCGCCAGACGGCGTTCGCCGAGATCGTGCGCCACCTCACGCCGTTCTTCGTCTCGCGGCAGGTCGTCACGGGAGCCGGTCGGGTCGGCATCGGTCAGGACGGTCGCGGGACCGGCTTCCAGCTGTCCCAGCGCTCGGACTTCTTCGAAGTCGAGGTGGGTCTGGAGACGACCCTCAAGCGCCCCATCATCAACACCCGCGACGAGCCGCACGCCGACCCCGAGAAGTATCGCCGGCTGCACGTCATCATCGGCGACGCCAACCTGTCGGAGGTGGCGACGTACCTCAAGGTCGGTACGACGTCCCTGGTGCTCGCCATGATCGAGCAGCGCTGGTTCGCCGACGGCGGGATCGACCTCGCCGTCGTGGACCCGGTGTCGACGCTGCGAGCCGTCTCGCACGACCCGTCGCTGTCGCACCTGCTGACGCTGCGCGACGGCCGCCACCTCACGGCGGTGCAGCTGCAGATGGAGTACCTGGAGCAGGCCCGCAAGTTCGTCCAGGACCGCTTCGGCGCTGACGTCGACGCCGAGACCGCGGATGTCCTCCGGCGCTGGGAGTCGGTGCTGGACCGACTGGCCACCGACCCGATGTCGTTGTCCCGCGAGCTCGACTGGGTTGCCAAGCTGGCGATCCTGGAGGGCTACCGCGACCGTGAGGGGCTGTCCTGGGACGCCGCCAAGCTGCACCTGGTGGACCTGCAGTACTCCGACGTGCGGCTGGACAAGGGCCTCTACAACCGGTTGGTCGCCCGGGGTTCGATGGAGACCCTCGTCAGTGAGGACGAGGTCCAGCGGGCCATCGTCGAGCCGCCGGAGGACACCCGGGCTTTCTTCCGCGGGCGGTGCCTGTCGAAGTACCCCACGGCCGTCGCCGCTGCCTCGTGGGACTCGGTCATCTTCGACGTCGGCCGGGAGTCACTGCAGCGGGTGCCGACCCTCGAGCCGCTGCGCGGCACCAAGGCGCACGTCGGAGATCTGCTGGACGAGTGCGACACCGCCCTCGACCTGGTCGACCGCCTCGCCGGCAAGCGCTGAGGACGCACCGCACCGTCGTTGCGGACGTGTCGGCCGGGGGGCGGCAGGTCCTTCGCGCGCGTGTGCCAACTGCACGCTCCCTGCCGCTGGGCTGCCAACTGCACGCTCTCTGCCGCTGGGCTGCCAACTGCACGCTCCCTGCCGCGGGTCAGTCGCGGGCCGCGGCACAGCGCGTGCAGTTGGCACACGCGCCAAACAACCCTCAGGACCGCCGGAGCGCGTCGAGAGCAGCTCGGGTTCGTTCGGCAGCAGACTGCGCTGATCTGACCGCCCGCTCCGCTCGGGTCGTCGCCTGCTGAGCGAGGCGTGCCGCGGACACGGCCTGCTCATGGGCCGTGCGGGCCGCGGCCAGCGACGCCACAGCCTCGGCGACAACCCCCTCAGCCGCTGTCACCTTGCGCGCGTGTTCGTCCTGCGAATCCTGGGCCGTGGACAGCAGGCGCACCGCGTCGTCGAGCTCGCCGGCAGCCTCCAGGGCCGCGGCCTCCAGCTCGATGGCCCGCGCCAGTCGGGCGGCTTCCCGCTCACTGGCGGCGCTGGTGCGAGAGGCCGGCTTGGCCGCCGGGCTCGTGCTAGGAGTGGCG
>JBKKBU010000187.1:0-5938 GCA_046713755.1 Mycobacteriales bacterium | reverse complement strand
GGGACGGACTGGTGCGCACCGATGCCCATCACCTGGTCCGGCGAGCCGCGTTCGAGGCCGTGACCCCGGCCCAGCGACGAGCCGCACAGACGGCGACGCTCGACCGGGCAGCCGCCCTCGGCATCGGCTGCGTGCATGAGTGCGGCGGCCCCGACATCGGCGGCGAGGACGACTTCGTCGCGCTGCTCGCGCTTGCGCACGGAGTGGAGCGCATCGGCTACTGGGGGGAGCTCGACGGCATCGAACGCGCCCGGGACCTCGGCGCGGTCGGCGCGGGCGGGGACCTGTTCGCGGACGGCGCCCTGGGTTCCCACACCGCCTGCCTGTCCGCGCCCTACGCCGACGAGGCAACCTCTGGGCATCCGTACCTGTCGGCGGCGCAGGTGGCCCGCCACGTCTCAGCCTGTACCCGGGCCGGTCTGCAAGCCGGCTTCCACGCCATCGGTGATGCGGCCATCGCGGCGGTGCTGGCAGGAACGTCCGCGGCGGCGGCTGACGTGGGCATCGACGCAGTCCGCCGCCGGCGGCACCGCGTCGAGCACGCCGAGATGCTGTCGTCCGACCAGGTGGCCCAGCTGGCGGACCTCGGGATGGTGGCCAGCGTGCAGCCGGCGTTCGACGCCCGGTGGGGCGGGCCTGAGGGGATGTACGCCCAGCGGCTCGGCAGCGATCGAGCGGCCGGCATGAACGCCTTCGCAGCGATGGCTGCCGCCGGCGTGGCCCTGGCCCTGGGTTCCGACGCCCCGGTCACGCCGTTGGACCCCTGGGGCACCGTGCGGGCCGCGGTCCACCACCGCACCCCTGGGTCGGGGCTGTCCGCCCGGGCTGCCTTCTCGGCCCACACCCGCGGCGGGTGGCGGGCCGCCGGGATCGACGACGCCGGGGAGCTCGTCCCCGGGTACCCCGCCACCTTCGCGGTCTGGTCGGTCCCGGGTGAGCTGGTCCTGCAGCAGCCGGACGACCGGGTGGCGGACTGGTCGACCGATCCGCGCGCGGCGGTCGCCGGCCTGCCCGACCTGGACAGTCCACCACCGCTGTGCCGACGACTGGTCGTCCGAGGCCAGACCGTCCACGAGGCGACGTGAGGCCTGCTGGCCGACCGATGTCGTCCAGGTGAACAGCAGGAAGTCAAGAGCCGAACGGAGCAGTCCGGCGAGGGCCTGTCTGACCTGCGGAAACACCACAAACCCGCAGGTCAGAGGCCTGTTGACAGGCAGCCATGACTGGTGAGTAACCTCCGCGTCGGTCCACCAGGGACGGTCGTTCATCGGCCCGCTGCGACCTGCCCCCACTGGGCACCCAAGGCAGCCCGACCCCGCTGCCCGAGGATGCCAGCCCAGCTCGGGGGAGGGCGCGCGGGAACCACCGGAGCGAGCGTGGGGGGTGCGATCCCGGGCAGGGACCCGGCGGCTCATCAGACAACGGCACGACGACGGATCCCATCCGCCGACGGGTCGGCCCGAAGGTGCTACTGGGTCCCTGCTCCATCGCTCGATACCGCACGGCAGACTGTGGCAGTGGACGCGACCGTGACAGCCGCCGCTGCACCCGCGCCCCCGCCCGACCAGTCCACCGAGCGCCGGTCCGCAGCACTGCTGCCGCGCCTCGCGCTGGCAGCGGCGGCCGGCCTGATCCTCGACGCGGCGTTCGCACCCATCGCGCTGTCCTACCTCGCGCTGATCGCCACCGCCCTGCTCGTCCTGGTCGTCCGCGGTACGACGGTCCGGCAGGGGGCCTGGCTCGGGGCCGCCTTCGGGCTCGGCTTCTTCCTGCCGCTGCTGCACTGGTCGGGGTCGGTCGCCGGCCCGGGTGCCTGGCTGGCCCTGGTGCTGCTGCAGACCGCCCTCGTGATCCCGCTCGGCGCGGGACTCGCACTCGTGACCCGCCTGCCCGGCTGGCCGATCTGGACCGCCGCTGTCTGGGTCGCGGACGAGGCGCTGCGCTCACGCGTGCCGTTCGGGGGGTTCCCCTGGGGCCGGCTGGCGTTCAGCCAGCCTGACACGGTGCTGACTCCGCTCGCCGCCGTCGGTGGTGCGCCGCTGGTGACCTTCGCGGTCGCGCTGGTCGGCGGCAGCCTCGCCCTGGCGCTGGTGCGGCCCGCACGTCGTGAGCTGCTGTTCGTCGTACCAGGGCTGGTCCTGGTCAGCGCGGCCGTGCTCATCCCCACCCCGACCGACGGCCCGATGACGCGGGTCGCCGTCGTGCAGGGCAACGTGCCGCGCCTCGGTCTGGACTTCAACGCCCAGCGCAGCGCGGTCCTGCGCAACCACGTCGCGGCGACCCGCGATCTCGCCGCGGCGGTCCGGGCCGGTACGACGCCCCGGCCGGACATCGTCATCTGGCCCGAGAACGCCTCGGACATCGATCCCTTCGAGGATGCCGAGGCCTACCGGCTCATCGACGACGCGGTGCGCGACATCGGCGTGCCGGTGCTGGTCGGCACCCTCATCGACGCCGGCGCGAAGGTCGACAACGCGGGAGTGGTCTGGGACCCGGTCACCGGACCGGGCGCGCGCTACGTCAAGCGGCACCCGGTGCCGTTCGGGGAGTACATGCCGTTCCGATCGCTGCTACGCAAGATCACGACCAAGGTCGACCTCGTCCCGCGCGACTTCCGAGCGGGCCAGGAGCCCGGTGTCCTCGATGTCGGCCCGGTCCGGCTCGGCGACGTGATCTGCTTCGAGGTCGCCTACGACGCCCTGGTGCGTGACGTCGTGACCGGAGGGGGCAGGCTGCTCGTCGTGCAGACCAATAACGCCACCTTCGGGCGCAGCGGCGAGACCGAGCAGCAACTCGCGATGGGCCGGGTACGAGCTGTGGAGCACGGCCGGTCGTTGCTCGTCGCCGCCACGTCCGGCGTGAGCGCGGTCTTCGCCCCCGATGGCCGTACCCTAGGTAGAGCTGAGGTTTTTACCCGCGATGTGCTTGTCCACGACGTGCCGCTCCGCAGCGCGCAGACCCTCGCCACCCGCGTCGGGGGAGCCCCCGAAGCAGTGCTGGCGCTCGTCGGGCTGCTCGCCCTTGGCCTGGCAGCGGTACGCCGGTGAGTGAGCTGCTCGGCCGGGTGCTGGTCTGCGTGCCGACCTACAACGAGAAGGACAACCTGGAGGTGATCGCCTCCCGGTTGCACGCCGCCGTCCCGACCGCGCACCTGCTGGTCATCGACGATGGCAGCCCGGACGGCACCGGTGCGCTGGCCGACTCGCTCGCCGCGGACTCGCCGTGGTTGCACGTCCTGCACCGCAAGCAGAAGGCCGGCCTCGGCGCGGCGTACGTCGCCGGCTTCCACTGGGCCCGCGAGCACGGCTACGACGTCGTCGTCGAGATGGATGCCGACGGCTCGCACGCGCCGGAGCAGCTGCCGACGCTGCTGGCCGCCTTGGAGTCGGCCGACCTCGTGCTCGGCAGTCGCTGGATAGCCGGTGGCGAGGTCGTCAACTGGCCGAAGAGCCGGGAGATCCTCTCGCGCGGTGGCAACTGGTGGACGCGGACGATGCTCGGGATCCCGCTGCAGGACGCGACCGGGGGCTACCGGGCCTACCGACGGGAGGTCCTCGACAAGCTCGCGCTGTCCGACATCTCCTCACAGGGGTACTGCTTCCAAGTGGACCTGGCCTGGCAGACCTGGAAAGCCGGATACCGCGTCGCCGAGGTCCCCATCACCTTCGTCGAGCGGGAGCGGGGTGAGTCCAAGATGAGTCGCGCCATCGTCGTCGAAGCGCTGTGGCGGGTCACCTGGTGGGGGCTGTCCAGCCGCCGGTCCCGCGACCGGGTCCCGACCCGCGCGAGGAGCTGACGGCCATGCCGCTGCTGCTCCTGCTCGCCTTCGTCGTGGTGCCGATCCTGGAGATCTACGTCATCGTCCAGGTGGGTCAGCAGATCGGGGCGCCCGCGACCATCGCGTTGCTCATCCTCGACTCGGTGCTGGGTGCTTGGCTGGTGCGCCGCGAGGGGCGGCGCACGTGGGCGGCGTTCCGGGCGGCGCTGGCGTCGTCGAAGGTGCCGGCCAAAGAGGTCGCCGACGGTGCCCTGGTCATCTTCGGAGGCGCGCTGCTCCTCACTCCGGGCTTCGCGACCGACGTCCTCGGGCTGCTGTGCGTCGCCCCACCGTCCCGAGCCCTGCTGCGCAAGGCCCTCACCGGCGTGGTCGCCAGTCGGTTGGGCGTCGTGGGCCTGGCTGCCGGCGCGGCCGGTCGGGCCGCGGGACGCCGCCGACCAGGACCGCATGGCTATCAGGAGGGTGCAGATCCGTCGTACCGGCGGCCGGAGGTCATCGACGGTGAGGTCATCGACGAGCAGGACGGGCCACGCCCCGGGGTCGAGGAGCGTGGCCCGTGACCTGGTGTTCGGTCAGGCGCTCTTCTTGGACGCCTTCGCGGCGGCCTTGACGGCCCCCTGCTGCTCGTGGAGGACGGTCAGTCGCTCAGCGAGGACCTCTTCCAGCTCTGCCGTGCTGCGGCGCTCGAGGAGCATGTCCCAGTGGGTCCGGGCCGGCTTGCCCTTCTTCGGCTCGGGCTGCTCACCGTCGCGGAGCAGTCCCGTGGCACCGCAGGTCCGGCACTCCCAGGCGTGCGGGACGTCTGCCTCGGCGGCAAACGGCACCGTGGTGGCGTGGCCCTCCGCACAGTCATAGACCGTTTGGAGCCGCGGCGCGAACTCGGTATGCCTGTCGCTCTCGTAGCTCACCGATCCGAGGCGGCTGCCTCGCAAGACGCGGTCACTCATGAGGTGCCTCCCAGCCGTGGTGTTCTACTCGTCCAACGACCAGACGCCTGACAGGATTCCCGCGTTGCCCTGTGGAGACGACCTTCACAGGACCCTCACACCTTCTGGGAGCCGTGCCGTGCTGCTGCTGACCGCTTCGACGCACGCGGCAGGCCTGATCGGCCGCCTGGTGACACCTACCCGGTTGTCGCTCGGTCGTACCGGGATCGGTGTGGTGATGGTCACCCGACCGGCCCTGATGCCGACCGTGCTCGGGGTCGACACGGCAACGGCGGACCGGATGGGGTGGGCAGTGCAGATGCTCGGCGCCCGGGAGATCGCCCTGGGTCTCGGGACGCTGGCCGCCGGCCGCTCGACTGACCCGCGCGGCGCCACACTGTGGTTGATGGCGGGGATGCTGTCGGACGCGGTGGACGCGGTGGCGGTAGCCCGGGCGGTGGGTGCCGGCCGCCTGTCGCGCACCCTGGGCCTGGCCGTGGTGGTCACGGCCGCCGGTGCGGCTGGCCTGGAAGCACGGGCGCTGGCTCGCCGAGCCTGACCGTCACATTCCGACAGATCCCGTCAAACGGGGACATTCGGGCCGGGCGGCTCAGGTCTTGCGCAAAAGCGGCCGACGGTCTAGGCACCACCTGTCACATCTGTCACTGGAGGCACGCCCGTGTCGTTTGGCCCCACCAGCACCCAGACCAGCGCCAGCGCGCCGCGCTGGCGGGCGCTCGGCGCCCTCGGGGTCTGTGTGGGCCTGGCGATGGGCACGGTCGCTGGTGCCGGGGGAGCGCCGGCCAAGGATCCGGTGCCGGCCGTGATCCAGGTGGCCAAGCAGCAGGTCGGCGACTCCTACCTGCTCGGAGCCGTCGGACCCGACCGGTGGGACTGCTCGGGACTGACCTCCTTCTTGTGGCGAGAGATCGGGGGAGTCGCGGACATCCCGCGGGTCTCGCGCGACCAGCAGCGCTGGGCGGTTCCGATCCCCCGGGAGCAGCTGCTGCCCGGCGACCTCGTCTTCTTCGGCAACCCGGTGTCGCACGTCGGCCTCGCCATCGGCGCCGACACGATGATCGACGCATCCTCCAGCCGGAAGGGCGTTGTCCGCCGGGCCGTGTGGACCTCCGGACTCGTGCGCTTCGGCCGGGTGCCCCGCGTGAACATGCCGCCGGTCCGCCCCTGGACGCCGCCGCCGGTCCCGACTCCCGCCCCGGTCGCGTCCCAGCCC
>JBKKBU010000186.1:0-2957 GCA_046713755.1 Mycobacteriales bacterium | reverse complement strand
CCCCAGCACTCTGGTGCTGGGGATTGCACAACAGGACTCCGCCGGGCATGGCGGGGGAGGTAGGCCGGCGGGGCGGGGGGCTACCGGGGGGTCGCGGCCGGGGCGGGGTCGGTGAGGTCGACGGTGCGGGGCGCGGCCGCCGCCGCCTCCAGGACGTCGGTGATCTCGGTGCCGACCAGCTCCTCGCGCTCGAGCAGCGCGTCGCGCAGGGCCTCCACGAGGTGGCGGTTGCCGGCCAGCAGCGCCTTGGCCGTGGCCTTCTGGGTCTGCAGCAGCCGCTCGACGGCGTCGCGCCCCCGGTCGTCGGCGAGCACCCGTCCGACGATGTTGGTGTCGCTGAACGAGCTGTTCTGGATCGCGGCGTAGCTCAGCAGCGAGGTGTCCATGCCGTGCGCGCCGACCATCTCGGCGGCGGCGTTGGTCGCGTAGAGCAGGTCGCCGCCGGGGCCGGTGGAGACGTCGCCGAAGAACAGCTCCTCGGCGCACTGCCCGCCCATGGCGATCTGGATGAGGGCCTGCATCTCGGCGCGCGAGCGGGTGAAGACGTCCTCGCGGTCGCCGTGGGCGAGCATCCCGAGGGCGCTGCGCCGCTTGACGATGGTGAGCACCTCGAGGCGCCGCTCGGGCGCGGTCAGCCAGGCCAGCGTGGCGTGACCGGCCTCGTGGGTGGCGATGAGCCGCCGCTCGTGGGCGGTGTAGGCGACGGGCTGGCCCATCCCCACTTCCTCGACCAGGCGGGCCTTCTCGACGTCGGACCAGGTCAGCGCGTGCTCGCCGCGGCGTACGGCGTTGACCAGCGCCTCGTCGAGCAGGTGCTCGATCATCACCGGGCTGTAGCCCTGGGTGACGCCGGCCATCGTGTCGCGCAGCACCGGGTCGTCGAGCTCGGCGGTGTGCGCCTTGCGGGTGAGGAAGTGGTCGATGAGCTCGCGGCGGCCGGCCTTGGCGGGCATCTCGAAGGTCACCCGGCGGTCGAAGCGACCCGGGCGCAGCAGCGCCGGGTCGAGGCTGTCGGCCCGGTTGGTCGCGGCGATCAGCAGGATGTTGGTCGGCACGACGTCGGGCCGCGACAGCTGGCGGTGCGGCGCGAGGAAGAGGTTCAGCTTGTCGACGAACCACCCCTGCAGGCGCTGCCCGCCGGTCGGGTTGTCGAAGGACTGCATCTGCACGAGCAGCTCGTTGACGACCCCGCCGGTGCCCTCCGACATCAGCGCGTTGGTGACGGTCGCCGGGCTGACGGCCCGGTGCACGGCGGTGCTGGCGTACGCCGCCGGCAGACACGCGGTGCCCTGGCAGCCGGCGAACGTCGTCCCCGACACGGGGGCGAAGCCGTTCAGCGAGCTCATCCCGGCGGACACCCCGCCGCGGGACATGGCGATCGCGTCGATCTCCTCGATGAAGCCGATCGCGCCGCCCTCCTTGCGGGCGGCCTTGCGCAGCGCCTTGAAGTAGGACCGGATCTTCTTGGCCGACGCGCCGTACCACATGGACTGGAAGCTGGTCGCGCTCACGAACAGGAACGGCACCCCCGCCTCACGGGCCATCGCGGTCGCCAGGTGGGTCTTGCCGGTGCCGGGCGCACCTTCGAACAGCAGGCCCCGGCGCGGGGTCCCGCCCATCTCGTCGCGGAAGGTCTTGTGGGCCAGGAACAGGTTGAGCGACCGTACGACGTCGTCCTTGACCGCGTCGATGCCGACGACGTCGTCCATCGTCGTCTCGATCTGGTCGGGCCGGAAGACCGTGTGCGGCGAGCGCCCGGACAGCACCTGCTGGCCGACCGCCAGCCCGATGAGCAGCCCGAAGAAGATGATGATGGTGAGCAGGAACGGGTCGATCGACGGCAGCGGGACGAAGCCGGAGCCGTCGTAGGTGATCGCCCGCAGCCACAGCACGGCGACCAGCGCGTACACGAACGCCGCCAGCTTGACCCAGCGCCGACGGCGCTTGCCCTCCCGTGCGGCGCCCACGTCGGCGCCGGCCATGTCCAGCACGGAGCCCCCGGCCGCCCCGATCAGGGCGTCGAGGCCGGTGCTGCGGGCGGGGGCAGGGTCGGGCACGGGGACCTCCGGGACAGGGGGCGGACAGGGCAGGCACCCCCTCCGGCACCGCGAGTCTGCCCCGCTCTGCGTGGTCACAGCACTACTGAGGGTGAACGTCACCCGTTCGGCCCATCCAGTCCGCCGAACGCCGCGCCGACGCCCCCTCGCTGCCCGCGGGCTCAGGCGTGCGGCACACCGGCGAACAGGTCGACCTCGCGGCCGAGCTCGCCCTCGCCGGGGCCGCGCTCACCGCGCGCGAGCGTGTAGTACTCCGTGCCGAAGGCCTTCTGCCCGACGTGGTTGGACAGCGCGAAGAACGGCCCGTCCACCTCGATCTGGGTCTTGTGGGCCCGCATCGCCGCGGTCTTCGCGTCCAGGTGCGCGCTCGCGTCGACCTCGGTGGTGACCTCCTCGTCGGGCACGCCGAAGGGCAGGTCGTCGGCGGAGTCCGCGCCGAAGAAGTTGGTGGCACCGCTGGCCTTGAGGGCGTCGTTCCCGGCCTGCAGGACCGACTTCGGGAAGGCCGTCCAGTACAGCTTCGCGGCCTGCCACGACTCGCCCAGCTCCGGTGCGTACGACGGGTCGCCCGCGGCGTCGAAGGCGGCCACCGTCACCCGGTGGGCCTGCACGTGGTCGGGGTGGCCGTAGCCCCCGTTGCTGTCGTACGTCACGACGACCTGGGGGCGGACCTCGCGCAGCACGCTGACCAGCTCGCGGACCGCCTCGTCCAGGTCGGCCTGCCAGAAGCACTCGGGTCGGTCGTTCTGCGGAGTGCCCATCATGCCGCTGTCGCGCCAGCGACCCGGGCCGCCCAGGAAGCGGTGGTCGGTGACCCGCAGGGCCTCGCAGGCCGCCGCGAGCTCGCCGATCCGGTGCTGGCCCAGGGCGTCGTCGGCGTCGCTGGCCAGGTGCGCCAGC
>JBKKBU010000185.1:0-2719 GCA_046713755.1 Mycobacteriales bacterium | reverse complement strand
GATCTGGCCCACGCGATGTACGACTTCTTCGTGGCGCACCCCCGCGCGTAAGGGGCGGTCCGTCCGACATCTTGTGAATTACACAACGGGTGGTCGGAGAATCACCCATCCTGATGGTAGGAATCCCGGCGCGGGGTGGCGAAACTCACAAGCAACCCGCATGCCCCTGCCCCGTGCCGCCCTTCAGGAGAACCCTTGAGATCACGGACCTCCCGCGCCGCTGTCCTTGCCGCCCTTGCGACAGCGCTCGTCACCGCCTGTTCCAGCGCGCCGGCACCACAGACGCTCGGTGGTGACGGCAACCAGGTCGGCGGCACCACTGGCGGAACGACGACGGGGACGATCCCGGCTGGCACCACGACGGGCACGATCCCGGCCGGTACGACGACGGGCACGATCCCGGCCGGTACGACGACGGGCACGATCCCGGCCGGCACGGGTACGACGGGTGGCACGGGCACCAGTGGGACGGGCGGCTCCGTCGGGACGACGACGGGTGGTGGCACGACGGGGTCCACCGGCGGGACCTCCGGCACCACGAGTGGCGGGGCGGTCCGGTCGACGCTGTTCACCCCGGCCGAGGAGAACATCGGCATCACCGACAAGCAGATCACGCTCTGCGCCCACGCCGCGCTGACGTACGGCCCGGCGTTCAACGTGACCAAGGACGACCTGAACGTCTTCTGGAACGCCATGAACGACAAGGGCGGGGTCTTCGGCCGGCGCGTCGAGGTGACCTACGAGAACGACGACTACAAGCCGGAGCCGGCCGTGGTGGCTGCCCGTGCCTGCAAGGAGAAGAACATCTTCATGCTGCTGGGGGGGATCGGTTTCGACCAGATCCCCGCGGTCCGCAACTGGGCCGAAGAGAACCGGATGCTCTACATGCACCACACCGCGACCGTGAACGGCACCGCCGGCAAGAGGTTCTCGTTCGCGCCGCTGCCGAGCGTGGAGCGGACCGGCGAGGCGTTCGCCCAGCTGTATGTCTCGAAGTACAAGGGCAAGAAGGTCGGCATCATCAAGCGCGACGGGGTCAACTGGGAGCCCGGCGTCGTGGCCTTCAAGGACTACCTCAAAGCCCGCGGCCTCGGCAACGTGATCGGGCCCGAGACCAAGGTGCCGCAGAACAAGGGCAACTACACCGACGACATCCTCGCCATGAAGAACGGCGGCGCCGAGGTCGTCTGGATCTGGGAGAACGCGCTGGGCGCCACGCAGGTCGTCAAGCAGATCAAGGCGCAGAACTACAAGCCGAACATGATGCTGTTTCCCTTCAACCTGACAGCCCAGACGCTCAAGGACGACTCCTTCGGCCCGACCCTCGACGGCGTGGCGATGTTCACGGCGTACAGCAAGGGCGACTACGCGGGGTCGTTCTCGTCCTACGCCGACGACGTCAAGCTGTTCGAGGCGCAGTACAAGCAGTACCGGCCGAACGTCGACCTCGGTGGAGTCGGCGGGGACCTGCTGTTCCTCAACTGGACGGCGCAGAAGTCGCTGTACGAGCAGTTCCTGGACTGCGGCAAGGACTGCAACCGCAACCGCTTCGTCGACACGATGGAGACCTACAAGAAGCGCCCGACGTCCAGCGTCTGTCCGCTCGACTTCACCGGCGGTAACCACCGCGCCGGCTCGGACCAGCTGGTGTTCATGGAGACCTACCGTGGGCCCAGCGGCGAGCCCGGCTGGCGCAACACCCGCGCCTGCGTCGGCCGCGACTGATGGGCCAGGTCCTCGTCCTCGGTCTCATCTCCGGCGGTATCTACGGGCTGTTCGCGCTCGGTGTGGTCATGGTCCACCGCGGGACCGGGGTGCTGACGTTCGCCAATGGCGAGGTCGGCACGGCCGGGCTGTTCGTCGCTGCGGTACTCGTCGACGGCTGGACGATCCCGGTGCCGTTCTTCGACAACCCGACGCTGCCTGCGATGCCATGGGCCGTCGGCGCCGTGGTGGCCGTGGCCTTCGCGATCGGACTGGCCTGCCTGTTCGAGGTGCTGGTCGTCCGGCGGATGGGGGTCAGCGACCCGGTGGCCGTCGCGGTCGCGACGGTCGGGCTCGGACTGTTCCTGTTCGCCAGCGAGCTGCAGCTGTTCGGGGAGAGCCCGAAAGAGCTGGCCGGTCCGGTCAGCGGGGGCGTCGAGATCTTCGGGGTCATCGTCACACCGACCCAGATCGTCGGCCTGGTGCTGGCGATCGCCCTCGGGTTCGGCCTACAGGCCGTCCTGCGGCGCACCGACTTCGGCCTCGGCATTCTCGCTGCGGCGCAGGACCCGTCGGCGGTCCGCCTGGTCGGTGTCCCGCTGTCGCGCATCTCGCTCACCATCTGGGGCGCGGGCGCTGCACTGGCGGTGATCGCGTCGCTGCTCGTCGAGCCGACCGTCGGGGTCTTCGTGCCCGGCTACGCGAGCGAGCTCTACGTCGTCGGGCTCGCCGCGGCGGTGATCGGCGGCCTCAACAGCCTGCCCGGCGCCGTGGTGGGGGGCGTGGTCCTCGGGATCGCCGAGTCTGCCGCGACCCGCTACCTCAGTGATCTCGGGCTGTCCGGCCTGCGCTACGTCGTCGTACTGGTCGTACTGCTCGTCGTCCTGCTGGGCCGGCAGTTCCTGCCAGACCTCCTCAAGCGGCTCGACGCCGCGACCAAGCAGCCGGCGCAGGTGGGGGCATGACCATCGCAGGCCGTGGATTCAAAGTGCCCGGCGTCCTCGTCGCGCTGGTG
>JBKKBU010000184.1:0-4371 GCA_046713755.1 Mycobacteriales bacterium | reverse complement strand
CCTCGTCGCCGATGATCCGCGCGAAGCCGGTGAGGGGCTGGCGCGGCTGGCTGAGCCAGTACGAATCGTTGGAGTTGGTGACGTAGTCGCGGCGGATCAGCGACGGCATGTTCTTGGGCCCGAAGGTGCCCTTCTGCAGCGCGTCCGGGTCGGTGCCCCACTCGCAACTGCTCTTGCTTCCGTCCAGGATCGGCAGCCGCAGCGCCGCGAACGTCGCCTGCCCGGCAGCCGTCGCGCAGGTCTGCACCTTCGCGTTGGTGACGTGCGGGGTCACCGAGATGTCGGTGTAGAGCGCGTTGCCCTGATCGTCGGCCGCGATCGTGTTGACCCACGGGATGCCCTGGTTGCGCTTCAGGGTGTCCAGCACCTCAGGTGCGCTCTGCGCCTGGTTGACCTCGAAGAAGTGGTTGAGGTAACGGAAGTTAGGCGCGTTGGCGTCGCCCATCGCAAAGGCCGTCCCCGGCGTCCAGGGGAAGATCGGCAGACCGAGCAGGCTGGTGAGGACCGGCCCGTAGTGGGTCGACCACAGGGTCCGCGTCCGCTTCTCGAGCTTGCCGCCCACCAGCGCCTCGACGGTCATCGTCCGCGACGTCATCTTGCGCGGGGCGCCGTCGTACAGGTAGGTCGTGGGGTTGCCCGGGACCAGCGTGAGCTGGAAGGGCGTGAAGCGGAACGACGTCGAGACCGTGTGGGACCAGGCCTGGCGGGCGGTGTGGCCGATGAGGACGATCGGGACGCCGAGCAGTGAGCCGCCGGACACGTCGAGCTTGCCCGGGATCGTCAGCTGCGCCTGGAAGAACCGCTCCGAGCCGAGCCACGGGAAGTGCGGGTTGCCGAGCAGCATGCCGCGCTTGTTCTGCGTCGCCTCGCTGCCGAGCGCGACCGCGTTGGAGCCGATCGCAAGGCCCTTGAACTCGTTGGCGAGACCCTCGGCCATCTGCTCGTTGCTCGGCATTGGCGGGATCGGCGCGCTCGGGTGCGGGGGCTGCGCGCCACCAATGCCATCGATCGCCACGCCGGAGCTGGCGAGCAGCGCGAGCTGGTAGAAGCGCCGGTAGGCATCGATCTCGTCGATCTCGGTGACATACGCCGCCCCGCGGCAGGTCTTGTCCGGCACACCGTTGCTGCCGCCCACGCTGCGCAGGTAGGAGTTGTAGCCCGCGACGTAGCCGCGGACAGCCTCCCGGATCTCCGGACGAGGTGCGCCCGGGCCCTTCTGAGCGAGCAGGTTCTCGACGGTCTTGGCATCAATAATTTGCTGGAAGAAGAAGTCGCTGTTGAGGTTGTTGACCGTCGCGCCGTTGCCGCGGAAGACATAGGTCGCGTCGGGGCCGAAGAACTTGCTGCGCTGCCCGCGGACCGTCGTGTAGGTGTCGGCGAGGGTGCAGATCGTCTCCTTGGCGAGCACCTGCGCGTAGCCGAAGCCGAGGCTGCCGTAGGTCTTCGCCTCGATGTGCGGGATGCCGAACTCGGTGTAGCGCACCGTCGCGTCGTAGCGCTCCGGGGCGAAGGTGATGGCCGACGCGAGCGGCGCGAGCGGCACCACGAGAGCCGCAGCCACGAGCAACGAGGTACGGCGGGACAGGACGCGCATCGCATGGACTCCGTGATCGGGGGGCTGGCGGTTCTCGTGATCACTTCGCCGCCGACCGCAACATCCCTGCAACGAGGGCCGCTCAGGCAGCGCTGAACAGCAGCCGGTTCGGCGAGCCGTTGCCTGGCGAGCCGACGACGTCTGCCGTGGCGGCGCGGAGGATCGCGGCGGCGACCTGGGCCGGAGTCGCACCCTTGGACCGCTCGAGCACCAGGGCCGCGACGCCCGCGACGTGCGGCGCGGCCATCGAGGTGCCGCTGATCGTCTGCGTTGCCGTTGCGGAGCCGATCCAGGCAGACGTGATGTCGGTGCCCGGTGCGAACAGGTCGAGGCACCGCCCGATGCTCGAGTACGACGCCCGCGCGTCGTCGGCGTCGGTCGCCCCGACGGTGAGGGCCGCCGGGACCCGCCCCGGTGACGAGGTGCAAGCGTCCTGCGCCCCGGTCAGCGACCCGAGCAGGCCGCCCTCGTTGCCGGCCGCCAGGACGTAGCTGATCCCGTCGGCGATCGAGCGCTTGACCGCCTCGTCGAGCGCCGCCGAGGCCCCGCCCCCGAGCGACATGTTGGCCACGGCCGGCGCACCCGCGACGTGGTGTCGCGTCACCCAGTCGACCCCTGCGATCACGCCGGACGTCGCGCCCGAGCCGTCGCAGTCCAGCACCCGAACGGCGACCAGCTTGACCTTTTTGGCGACGCCGAAGCTGGTCCCGCCGAGCGTGCCGGCCACGTGCGTCCCGTGGCCGTTGCAGTCCTCCGCCGCACCCCCGTCGATGGCATCGAAGCCGCTCACCGCGCGCCCACCGAGGTCCCGGTGCCGCAGGTTGGCGCCGGTGTCGATGACGTACGCCGTCACCCCCGCCCCGGATCGCGCGTAGGTGTAGCTGCGTGACAGCGGCAGCTGCCGCTGGTCGATGCAGTCCAGGCCGTACGACGGGGTCGGGCGCTGGCTGATCGCCACCCGCACCGGCTGATCCCGCTCGACCCGGACCACCCCCGGCAGCGCGCGCAGCGCGGGAACAGCGGCGGTCGGGAGCGTGACGGAGAAGCCCCGCAGCGCGGCCGTGTAGAGGTGACCGACCCGTCCCCCGAGCGGCCGGGTCAGGGCGGCGACGTCGGCGGGGGCCGCGGTCGCCAGCGTCACGATCCAGGTCGATCGTGGCGCCGTGGCGGGCGTCCCGGCTGCGGCGGTCAGGGGAACGACGACCGAGAGCAGGGCGGCCGCAAGCAGGCTGACGGGGCGGGTGGCGAGGCGACGGGACATGACGGGCTCCGTGAGCTCAGGAGCGCTGGGGGACGCTCGGCGGTCCCGGCAGGGGCCGGGCCACTCGCGCACATGTCACGTGGCATTTGTGGGTTTTGCTGACAAAACTCCCTGTGGTGCAGGTTGGCTCAGTCTGCGCTAGTTCTGGCGAAAGGTCTAGTTATGCCTTGCTTTCGCGCTCGCGAGACATCGGTCACGTCTACCCGGGCGGATCGGGGGCAGGGGTTATCGGGTGACGACGCTGACGGATCGCCCGCCGCCGAGTCGCGGCCCGGACGAGGCGACCCGGCCGGTGGTCGGCAAGGGGACCCACCGCGTCGGCGTACGCGCTGGTGTCCGTCGTGGCCTGCTCGGCCACTCCCCCGCCCTCGACGGGCTCCGCGGCTTCGCCCTGGTCGCCATCGTGATCTACCACTTCACCCGCGGCGAGACCCGCACGCTGCCGGGCGGCTCCGCCGCGGTGGACGTCTTCTTCGTGCTGTCCGGCTTCCTCATCACCGCGCTGCTGCTCGACGAGGTGCGGGTGCACGGGCGCGTCCAGCTCGGCCGGTTCTGGGCGCGCCGGTCGTTGCGCCTGCTGCCAGCGCTGCTCGTGATGCTCGGCTGCTGGGTGCTGCTGCTGCTCGCGTTCCACGACACGACGTGGTTCGCCGCCCAGCCCGAGGGCGACGACGTGGGCAGCGCGCTCGATGTCTCGGCGGCCCTGCGCGACGTGGGGCTGGCGCTGGGCTACGTCCTCAACTGGCAGCACGCCCTCGCTGACGGCGCCGCCCCGATCCCGCACCTGTGGTCGCTCGGCGTCGAGGAGCAGTTCTACCTGCTGTGGCCGCTCGCCCTCCTGCTGCTGCTGAAGCTCCCCGTGGCGCGCCGGCACTGGCCGCTCATCGCGCTGGCCGCAGGGTCGGCCGCGCTGCCGTTCTTCCTGTTCGACCCGACCGCCGGCAACATGGACCGGATCTACTTCGGCACCGACGTCCGGGCCGTGGGACTGCTCGGCGGTGCGGCGGCGGCCGTCGTGTGGCACCGGCGGCGGGGCGCGGGGCTGGGACTGCCCCGCTGGCAGCCCATCGCCGCCCGGATCGGCTTCGCCGTGATGGTGGCGTGGTGGGTCCTCATGACGTGGTTCGAGGTGCGGGCGCTGGTCGGCTCGTTGGTGCTGGCGCTCGCGATCTCGGCCCTGGTGCCGTGGCTGGCCGAGACGCCCCGATCCGGCATCGCGCGGTTCCTGTCGCTGCGACCGCTCACCTGGCTCGGCAAGCGCTCCTACGGGATCTACCTGTGGCACTACCTGTGGGCGACGTGGACGCACCCGCTGCCTGTGTGGGTCGGCGTGCCGCTCGGCGTGGCCGGGTCGCTGGCGTGCGCCGTGGTGTCCTGGCGGCTGGTCGAGGCCCCCGCCCTGCGCCTGGCCCAGCGCTTCCGCCCCGTGCCTACCCCCGTCCCGGCTGCGGACGCCGCTCCCGTACGCCGCCTCCCGGCAGCCGCCTGACCGCTTAGGCCGGGGCTACTAGGCAGC
>JBKKBU010000183.1:0-8748 GCA_046713755.1 Mycobacteriales bacterium | reverse complement strand
CACACGCGCTCGACAACACCCTCATCCAGCTGTGCGAGGGCGCCATCGCCGACGGCACGCCGGTGCGTCTCGAGCTGCCGGTCCGCAACGTGAACCGCACCGTCGGCACCATGCTCGGCGCCGCAGTCACGCGCGCCTACGGCGGCGTCGGGCTACCCGACGGAACCATCGACATCACCTTCACCGGTAGCGCCGGCCAGTCGTTCGGAGCCTTCGTCCCGCGCGGCCTCACGTTGCGGCTCGAGGGCGACGCCAACGACTACGTCGGCAAGGGTCTGTCGGGTGGACGCATCGTCGTGCGGCCCGACCGTGCTGCGACGTTCCGAGCCGAGGACAACGTCATCGCCGGCAACACGCTGCTCTACGGCGCGACCGGCGGGTCTCTTTTTGTGCGCGGGCGGGTGGGAGAGCGGTTCTGCGTGCGCAACTCCGGCGCGACTGCCGTCGTGGAAGGCGTGGGCGACCATACCCTGGAGTACATGACCGGCGGTTGTGTCGCGATCCTCGGCACCACCGGGCGCAACGTCGCCGCGGGCATGAGCGGCGGGATCGGCTACCTGCTGGACGCCGACGCGGCGGTGATCAACGTCGAGATGGTTGACCTGGAGCCACTTGATGAGGGTGACGTCGAGACGTTGCGGCGGATGCTCGCCGAACACGCGTCGGAGACCGGTTCACCGGTGGCGCAGGGGCTGCTCGACGGAGGGCGGCTGGCGGACCGCTTCACCAAGGTGATGCCGCGCGACTACAAGAAGGTCCTGTTGGCCATGGATGCGGCTCGCGACAGTGGCGCCGACGTCGACCAGGCCGTCATGGCCGCGAGCAAGGGCTGAGCTGCGATGGCTGATCCCACGGGATTCATGACGACCGGCCGGGCGCTGCCCACCCGTCGGCCGGTCGACGTCCGCATCCGGGACTGGAAGGAGGTCTACGAGGACTTCGCGCCCGCTGCCCTGCACGACCAGGCAGGGCGGTGCATGGACTGCGGCATCCCGTTCTGTCACAGCGGCTGTCCGCTCGGCAACCTCATCCCCGAGTGGAACGACCTGGTCTGGAAGGACGACTGGCCGGCCGCGTACCAGCGGCTCCACGCGACCAACAACTTCCCGGAGTTCACGGGGCGGCTGTGTCCGGCGCCTTGCGAGACGGCGTGCGTGCTCGGCATCAACGACGACCCCGTGACCATCAAGCAGGTCGAGGTGGAGATCGCCGACCGCTCCTGGGACGAGGGCTGGGTCCTGCCGATGCCGGCCGCCCAGCAGACCGGCAAGAAGGTCGCGGTCGTCGGCTCCGGCCCGGCCGGCCTGGCTGCGGCCCAGCAGCTCACCAGAGCTGGCCACGACGTCACCGTCCTGGAGCGGGCCGACCGGATCGGGGGCCTGCTGCGCTATGGCATCCCCGAGTTCAAGATGGAGAAGGCCGTCCTCGACCGTCGGCTGGCGCAGATGAGCGCCGAGGGCACCCGGTTCGAGACCGGGGTCGACGTCGGCGTCGACATGACGGTCGCGCAGCTGCGCGCCGACTACGACGCGGTGGTGCTGGCGGGCGGCTCGACGATCGGTCGGGAGCTCGAGGTGCCGGGTCGCGAGCTCGACGGCATCCATCAGGCGATGGCCTACCTCACACCCTCCAACCGGGTGCAGCAGGGGGACCTGGCGACCTCGCCGATCCTGGCCAAGGACAAGGACGTCGTCATCATCGGTGGCGGGGACACGGGTGCTGACTGCCTCGGGACCGCCCATCGCCAGGGCGCCCGCTCGGTCCACCAGCTCGAGATCCTGCCGCGGCCCCCGCAGGAGCGACCCGACTCGACGCCGTGGCCGACGTGGCCACTGGTCTACCGGACGAGCAGCGCCCACGAGGAAGGCGGCGAGCGGGTCTTCAGCGTCAACACCCAGCGCTTCGTCGGCGACGAAGCCGGTCGGGTCGCAGCTCTCGAGCTGGTCGAGGTGGAGCTGGTGGACGGTCGCTTCGCACCCGTTCCGGGGTCGGAGTCGAGCCTTCCCGCGCAGCTGGTGCTGCTTGCGATGGGCTTCATCGGCCCGCAGCGCACCGGGCTGCTCGAGGACCTCGGCGTCGAGCTCGACCCGCGCGGCAACGTCGCGCGCGACGCGACCTGGGCGACCAGCGTCCCCGGTGTGTTCGTCGCGGGTGACATGGGCCGCGGCCAGTCGCTCGTCGTGTGGGCCATCGCCGAAGGCCGGTCGGCCGCGGCTGCGGTGGACCGCTTCCTCACCGGCGACACGCAGCTCCCGTCGCCGGTGCTGCCCACCAGCCGATAGCCCACGGGAGACCTGGTGCGACTGGCTGCGTTCGCCGCCCTCACCGTGGGGGCGGTCGCGATGGCCACTGCGGTCACCGCCGCCCCGCCGGGCGTCGGCCCCACCGCCGTGACACCCGAGCGGTGGGTCGTGCTCTACGCCGGAGGCACGACCATGGACGAGTCACGCCGGGCCGTCGCCGCCGCCGGCGGCCAGGTGGTGGCGGAGAACGCCGACATCGGCGTCGCCACGGTGACGACGACGAGCGCTGCCTTCCGGGCCCTCGCAGCCCGCCAACCCGCACTGGCCGGAGTCGCCCGCGACCGGGTCGTCGGGCGGGTGCCGAGGATGCGGGCAGCGCAGCGCGCCGACCTCGAACGCGGACTGCCCGTGGCCGGGCCCGTGGCGACCCGTGTCGCCGCGACCGGTGAGCCGCTCGTCGGCCACCAGTGGGACATGAGGGTCCTGCGCACCACCGAGGCCCATGCCAAGGAGCGGGGCGACCGGCGGGTGCTGGTCGGCGTGATCGACACCGGTGTTGACGGCAACCACCCCGACATCGCCCCAGTCTTCGACCGCGACCGAAGTCGCAACTTCACGACCGACATCCCGACCGACCCGGGCGGCACCGAGCTCGACGGACCCTGTGAGTTCGCCGGGTGCAAGGACCCCGTCGATCGTGACGAGGCCGGGCATGGGACGCACGTGGCCAGCACGATCGCCTCCCCGCTCAACGGCAAGGGGATCGTGGGAGTGGCCCCGGGGGTGCGGATCGTCAACCTGCGCGCCGGCCAGGACAGCGGGTTCTTCTTCCTGCAGCCGACCCTTGACGCCCTCACCTACGCGGGCCGGATCGGCGTCGACGTCGTCAACATGAGCTTCTTCATCGACCCCTGGCTGTTCAACTGCTCGGCGCATCCGGCGGACTCGCCGACGGAGCAGGAGGAGCAGCGCACGATCGTGGCGGCGACCCAGCGGGCGGTCAACTTCGCCTGGAAGCGGGGCGTCACCATGGTGGCCGCGGCTGGCAATGAAGGCCTCGACTTGGGTGCTCCCGGAGTGGACACGGTGAGTCCGGACTACCCGCAGGGGACGGACACCACGACCTACGCACGCACCCGGGCGCTCTCCAACGCGAGCTGCCTGTCCATGCCGTCGGAGGCAGCCCATGTGCTCGACGTGACGGCGACCGGACCGAGCGGCCGCAAGAGCTCCTACTCGAGCTATGGGACGGAGCAGGCCGTCGTCGCAGCGCCGGGCGGCGACCGACTCGACCGAGCCCTACCCGCGCCGGGCAACCACGTGCTCGCGGCCTACCCGAAGCTGGCCCTGACGGCCGAGGGGCTGCTCAACGCGGATGGCAGCCCCAGGGACAGCCGGGTGTTGCGGGACTGTCAGGGCACCAGCTGCGGCTACTACCGCTGGCTGCAGGGCACCTCGATGGCCGCGCCCCACGCCGCGGGTGTGGCTGCCCTGATCGTCAGTCGACACGGCGGCATCGACCCCAGGGACAAGGGGGGCCTCACCTTGCGGCCGTCCACGGTGGAGCGGCTGCTGCGCGCGACCGCTACCGACCGGGCCTGTCCCAGCGGCGGGGTCCAGCGCTACGAGGACGGGACCAGCCACACCTGCCGCGGCACCGCCGCGTTCAACGGTTTCTACGGCGACGGGGTGGTCGACGCCCTGCGCGCCGTCTCCTGATTTCACCCGTCTGCCGCTGGCAACCCAGGCGTGCGGCCGGGCACCCTGGGGCAGGAGGTAGTCGTGTACTCGCTCGTCAGCGCCAGCGTGCTCGCCCTTGACCTGGTGAAGCACCCGTCGGGGGCCCGGGTGGCCGACACCGTCGACCGGGTGCTGGCCCTGCAACCGGCCGAAGTGCGGGCTCTTGCTGACCGTGCCCGAGACGACCTGGATGATCAGCGGAGCGCGGTGCTCGACGCCGCTCGCAGCGCACCCCAGATGAGCACCCTGGCGCGGGGTGTCAGCTCCGTCGTACGAGGCCCACTGCATCTGGGCGAGGCCGACACCGTCGTGGCGGCCCTCTCGCAGACGCTGCTCGGCGACCTCGACGGCCTGTTGGAGATGCTCGATCGGGAGCGGGACGTCCCGCGGCCGGCCCTTGACGCGGTCGCGGCAGCGTGGGTCGGTGCCGGTTCGGGCCCCGCGGTGCTCGCCGCCGCGGAGGCCCTCCGGCAGCCATGGGTTGAAGCCCTGTCGCCCTTGCCGCCACCGCTGCCCGATGACGGCTACGGCGGGCATACGCCTGACCTGCGCGACGTACTCGACACCGTCGGGTGGCTCGACGACCGGGCGTGGGATCGGGTCGAGCGAGCCCATGCCGCCGGGCGCCGGACCCTGCGCTGGTCGAACGCCATGCACGTCGCCTGCCACGCGGCCCACCGCAGCGGACGGGTGGTCCACGCTGCGCGCGCACAGCTGGCCGCTGCCCGCGCTCTGCGGCTGACCGGCGTCTCCACGACGGCCGCGGCCCGAGGGGCGGCAATGGCCGTGACCGCCGCCGTCCAGGCGACCTGCGTGCTCGACCTGCTCGACGTCGAGACGGCTCGCACACTGCTGCAGCCCTGGCAGGCCGGCGCCGGCGCGCTGTAGCCGGCTCCTGCCGGTGAGGCACTCGTCACCAGCCGGCCACATCGGCCACCTAGGGTGGACCTGGTGAAGCGCCGCGCCAAGATCGTCTGCACCCTGGGTCCCGCCACGCACTCCTACGAGCGGGTCCGTGCGCTCGTGTACGCCGGCATGGACGTCGCGCGCCTCAACTTCTCGCACGGCACCCACGAGCAGCACGCCGAGGTCTACAGCTGGGTCCGGCGGGCCAGCGACGAGACCGGTCGCGGCGTCGGCGTTCTCATCGACCTCCAGGGCCCGAAGATCCGGCTCGGCCGGTTCGCGGACGGGCCGGTGGTCTGGGCCACCGGCGAGACAGTCACCATCACGACCCGCGACGTCGTGGGCGACCACGACATCGTCAGCACGACGTACGGGGGGCTCGCCCAGGACGCCCAGCCCGGTGACCGGCTGCTCGTGGACGACGGCAAGATCGGCTTGAAGGTCCTCAGCGTCGACGGCGAGGACGTCCGGCTGCTGGTCACCGAGGGCGGCCCCGTCAGCAACAACAAGGGGCTGTCGCTTCCGGGAGTGGCGGGCAGCGTGCCGGCGCTGACCGAGAAGGATCAGATCGACCTGCGCTTCGGGCTGACCCTGCGGGCCGACCTGGTGGCCCTGTCATTCGTCCGCCACGAGCGGGACATCGACCTGGTGCACGCGATCATGGACGAGGTCGGGGTTCGGCTGCCCGTGCTCGCCAAGATCGAGAAACCGGAGGCCGTGGCGCGGCTGCGGGAGATCACCGAGGCGTTCGACGGGCTCATGGTGGCCCGCGGAGACCTCGGCGTGGAGATGCCGCTGGAGAAGGTGCCGCTGGTCCAGAAGGAAGCGGTGCACGTCGCCCGCGAGCTCGCCAAGCCCGTCATCGTGGCGACCCAGATGCTGGACTCCATGATGGTCAACAGTCGACCGACCAGGGCGGAGGCGTCCGATGTCGCCAACGCCGTGCTCGACGGTGCCGACGCGCTCATGCTGTCCGGCGAGACCAGCATCGGCAGCTTCCCGATCGAGTCGGTCGCGACGATGGCGCGCATCATCGTGGGCGCCGAGGAGGCGCTGTGGCGGGTGCCGGTCGTCCAGCAGGAGCCCGACACGATCGGGACCGCGATCGCCAAGGCGGCGACCGAGGTGGGGCGCGCCGTGGGCGCCAAGGCGCTCGTCGCGTTCACCCAGAGCGGCGACACCGCCCGCCG
Source organism: Mycobacteriales bacterium (assembly GCA_046713755.1). Lineage (GTDB taxonomy): Bacteria > Actinomycetota > Actinomycetes > Mycobacteriales > SCTD01 > JAUYQP01. The sequence continues at coordinate 2,669 of JBKKBU010000183.1, read as the reverse complement.
GCTGGCCCGGCACCGCTCGCCGATCCCGTTGCTGGCCTTCACCCCGATCCCCGACGTCCGCAGTCAGCTCGCGCTGGTCTGGGGCGTCGAGACCTTCCTGGTCCCCACCGTTCACCACACCGACGAGATGGTGCGCCAGGTCGACAGCGCGATGCTCGACCTCGGCCGGATGGACAAGGGCGACCTGGTGACGATCGTCGCCGGCAGCCCGCCGTCGACCACCGGCTCGACCAACGCGATGCGCGTCCACCGGCTCGGCAACCCGCCGGCACCCGGATCGCGGCGCTCCACCGATCCGCCGGCCAACGCTTTCCGGTAGCGGGCACGGCGCGTACGACGGGAGCGCTGCGCGCTCCGCCTGGTCGGTGCCCCCGGTGGGATTCGAACCCACACTGGCGGGTGTTTGAGACCCGTGCGTCTGCCGGTTGCGCGACGGGGGCCGCACACCATCCAGCGTAGGGCGCGACCGGGCCAGACCGAGCCAGGCCGGCGCTCCCGACTAGCGTGGGCGCCTCGTTGCCACGGATCGGAACCGCCCTGTGACCGCCAGCCCGCCCACTCCCACCCGCGTGCTCATAGCCCAGGACGAGGCGCTCATCCCCCTCGACCTCAAGGAGATGCTCGAGGAGGAGGGCTACGTCGTCTGCGGCGAGGCCGGTGACGGTGCGACGGCGGTCCGGCTCGCCCAGGAGCTGCGCCCTGACCTGGTTGTGCTCGACGTCAAGATGCCGGTGCTGGACGGCATCTCCGCTGCCGAGCAGATCGTGGCGGAGCGGATCGCCCCCGTGGTCATCCTCACGGCGTTCTCGCAGCGCGACCTGATCGAGCGCGCCCGGGAGGCCGGCGCGATGGCGTACCTCGTGAAGCCGTTCCAGAGCAAGGACCTGCTGCCCACCATCGAGATGGCGGTGGCGCGCTTCGCCGAGCTCATCGCGCTCGAAAGCGAGGTGACGGACCTGGCCGGGCGGCTCGAGGCCCGCAAGCTCGTCGACCGGGCGAAGTCCGTGCTCCAGACCGACCACGGCCTCACCGAGCCGGAGGCCTTCCGCTGGATCCAGCGCAGCTCGATGGACCGGCGGCAGAGCATGCGCGTGGTGTCCCAGGCGGTCCTGTCCGGCAGCGCGGGTCCGCATCTCGAGACGGTCACCTTGCCTGACGCTCCGTGAGCAGGAGATCACGCAGTGAGTTCATCGTCTCAGCGTGCATGGGTCGGTCGCTGAGCGGGGATGGCAGTCCGTTCGGACACGGCGAGGTCACGACACGGCCCGGCGGGTAGCCACCGGGGTCACGGAGTGTGTACGGTCCCGGCTGCTGCGGCGACTCTGCTGCGCGCGTCGGTCACGAGCTGACGCAGAACGAGACCCCTGGAGTGCGAGTGCTCAACCGACGACTCACCCGAACGGCCGCCATCCTGGCCGTCGGAGTCCTGGCGCTGGCCGCCTGCGGCGACGACGACCCGAAGGGAGCCGGTGGCAAGCCCACCTACACGCTCGCTTACCAGGGACCGCTGTCCGGTGACAACGCGGCCATCGGCGAGAACGAGGCAAACGGCGTCAAGCTCGCCATCGACCTCGCCAACGAGAAGGGCGACCTGCCCTTCACGCTCAAGTACTCCGGTCAGGACGACCTCGGCTCGCCCGAGGGCGGCCCGCCCGCCGCGCAGAAGTCGATCGACGACGCGACCGTCATGGCTGTCGTCGGCCCGGCGTTCTCCGGCGCCTCCAAGGCCTCCGGACCGCTGTTCAAGGAGGCCAAGCTCGCGGCCGTGTCGCCCTCGGCGACCAACCCCGACCTGACCAGCCTTGGCTTCACGTCGTTCTTCCGGGTCGTCCCGCCGGACGACGCGCAGGGCGCCGAGGCGGCCAACTACATCTCCAAGACCCTGAAGGCCAAGAAGGTCTACTCGCTCAACGACAAGAGCGAGTACGGCGTCGGCCTGGCCGGCGTCCTCGACAAGACCCTCAAGGCCAATGGCACCGCCATCGTCCAGGAGGGTGTCCCGATCACCAAGGACTACTCCACCGTGGCCCAGAAGGTGAAGAACTCCGGAGCCGACGCGATGTTCTACAGCGGCTACTTCCCGGAGCTCGCCCTGCTGACGAAGGCGCTCAAGAGCGCCGGCTTCGCCGGGACCATCCTGTCGGGTGACGGCTCCAACGACGACGAGTACATCAAGCAGGCCACCCCGGCCATCGCCAAGGACGTCTACCTGTTCTGCCCCTGCGGTGACGCCAACGTCGACCCGAAGGCCAAGGACTTCGCCGCCAAGTACCAGGCGAAGTTCAGCAAGCCGGCTGGTGCCTACTCGCCCGAGTCCTTCGACGCCGCGAACGCGATCATCGCGGCCATGAAGTCGGTCGGCAAGGACCTGACCCGCGAGACCGTCCTCGAGGCGATCCGTGGAATCGACTACACCGGTATCACCAAGCAGATCAAGTTCACCGACAAGGGTGAGGTCGAAGGCAAGACGATCTTCGTCTACCAGGTGAAGGACGGCAAGCGGGCCGTTCTCGGCACGACCGCGGAGCTCATCTCCTAGGAGTTCCGACATGCAACCGGCGGGGCCGGGACGCCACCAGGCGTCTCGGCCCCGCTGCGCGTGCCCCGGCCGCGGTTTTGCCTAGTCTGGGTGCCCCACCCAGGCGCCCCCCGGGGCGGCCCCCGGCCCC
>JBKKBU010000182.1:0-3492 GCA_046713755.1 Mycobacteriales bacterium | reverse complement strand
GATCGGTCGTGAGTTCATCCGGGTCTTCGAGGAGGCAGCGCGGGAGGTCTCAGCAGACGAGCCGGTGGACTTCCTCGTGCAGGGCACGCTCTACCCGGACGTCGTCGAGTCCGGTGGTGGCGAGGGCGCGGCCAACATCAAGTCGCACCACAACGTCGGCGGGCTGCCCGACGACCTGCAGTTCGCTCTGGTGGAGCCGCTGCGGACCCTTTTCAAGGACGAGGTCCGGGCTGTCGGACTTGAGCTCGGGCTGCCCGAGGCGATCGTGGGGCGGCAGCCCTTCCCCGGCCCGGGGCTGGGCATCCGGATCATCGGTGAGGTCACCCAGGAGCGGCTCGACCTGCTGCGCGAGGCCGACGCCATCGCCCGCGAGGAGCTGTCCAAGGCCGGCCTCGATCGTGACATCTGGCAGTGCCCGGTGGTCCTGCTGGCCGACGTCCGCTCGGTGGGGGTCCAGGGCGATGGGCGGACCTACGGGCACCCGGTCGTGCTGCGGCCGGTCTCATCAGAGGACGCGATGACGGCCGACTGGTCCCGGGTGCCGTACGACGTCCTAGCCACCATCTCGACCCGCATCACCAACGAGGTGCGCGAGGTCAACCGGGTCGTGCTCGACGTGACGAGCAAGCCGCCGGGCACGATCGAGTGGGAGTGACCCGCAGAGGCTGATGTGCGGCGCCGGTCACATCGGGCAGGTGTCGTGCATCTCGACGGCGAAGCCTGTCATCTCGACGGCGAACTCTGTGTCGTCAGCCGTCTATGTCTTTTGGAGCCGTCATGCCACGCCGCCGCGCCCTGCCTGTCCTCGCGCTGGCTGTCGCGCTGACCGCTCCGCTGGTGACCGCCGCCGCCGCGGAGGACGGCCCGATCGTCGGCACGCCTCCGCTGCCGGCGGCGGTGCAGGGCTGGGTCGAGAACTGGATGGACCCCGACTTCTGGGCGAGCTACGTGCACGACGCGGTCGCCAACGGCCACATCAACGTGCCGTACCCGAACGACCCGGTGAAGCCGGAGGCGTTCCTGCCGAACGTTCCGGTGGCGAAGGGCACGTACGTCTCGGCCCTGCCCGTCGCGCGCAAGGACCTGTCGAAGATCACCTACGAGTTCGAGGGCCAGACCAAGACGATCGAGCAGTTCGTGCGGACCACGCGCACCGACCAGGTCGTCCTCGTCGCCGACGGCACGGTGATCGGGGAGTTCTACGCCGGTGGCTTCTCCGCGGACGTAAGGCATCAGGCGTGGTCGGTGACCAAGACGTTCGTCGCCGCGGTCGTCGGCATCGCGCATGGCGAGGGCCGGATCGACTCGCTGCAGGACCCGATCGAGAAGTACGTCCCCGACCTCGCCGGCACCGAGTGGGAGGGCGTGAGCATCGAGGACGTCCTGCAGATGGAGTCCGGTGTGCACTGGGACGAGGACACCCCGGTGCTCGCGCTCAACACCCAGGTCGAGCAGTGGCGCGACCTCGCCCTCGACCTGTTCACCGACGGGGCGATGGGTCAGACCCGCAACGAGTTCCTCGCCACCTTGCCGACCGCCGGGTACGACCCGGGGACGCGCTGGAAGTACAACAGCGGCAACACCCAGGTGCTGGCCTGGATGACCGAGCTCATGTACGGCACCACCTTCGAGAAGGTGTTGGAGAAGAAGCTCTGGCAGCCGATGGGCGCGGCCGGCGACGCCGTCATGACCTCGGATCGGGTCGGCAGCGTCGTCGCCTCGCACGGCCTCTTCGCTCGGCCGCACGACTTCGCGCGCTTCGGCGAGCTGTTGCGCAACGGCGGCCGCACGCCGGAGGGCAAGCAGGTCGTACCGAAGAAGTGGGTCGATGCGATGACCACGATGACTGCCGTCTCGAAGGGGAAGTACGGCCTGCAGACCTGGGCCCATCCGATCGCCGCACCGGACGCCTACTCGGCCAGCGGTTTCCAGGGCCAGAAGATCACGGTGCTGCCGTCGGACTGCATCACCGCGGTGCGCACCTCGCACGCCCTAGGCGCCGACGTGCGGGAGGGCGAGATCACCGACCCAAACGCCTACGGCTTCGGCACCAACTTCTACGCCGCGGAGTGGCAGACGATGCTGCGAGCGGTGGCCGACGCTGTCGGCGGATGCTCCGCCACGACGAGTGCGGCCGGCGGTCGAGCGCCAATCGGCTCCGGCGGCTCCGCGGCACCGTCTCCCACCGGCGTCCGCGAGCTGCCGGCGACCGGTGGGACGCCGGGGCTGCTCGCGCTGGTGCTGCTCGCCGCGGGCGGAGCGGTGCGGGCGCGCGGCCGACGTAGCACCTGACGGTCCGGGTCAGGTTGCGGCTTCCCTCCGGCGGTGCAGGGACACTGCGAGCAGCAGCAACAGCAGTGCGGCGGCCGGGCCGCTGAGTCGACCGAAGCCGCGATCGCGACGGTCGCGAGACTAGGACGCGACCAGGTCTGCCAGGCGCTGCGCCCTCGCGTCGTCCGGCCCGAGCAGTCGCTGCAGCCACTGGAGCGCGTCATGGGTGTCGACGCTGCCGTAGGTCAGCATCTCGGCGATGTCGACCCAGTCCTTGGGGCGGTTGAAGAGCGCCTTGAAGATCGTGAGGTCGGTCGCGGAGATGACGGGGATGGTGCCGGCTCTGAAGGGCACCTCGAGGACTCGCGATGCGACGACGTCGTGCAGGGCGTGCTGCGGGAAGAACAGATCGAGCGGCGTGCCGTCCCACAGGACGCGGACCTGTCCGTCGCGCTCGATGGCCGTGATGTCAGCCTCAGTCCAGGTGACGCCGGGTGGCAACGACGAGAGCACGACTGTGGCCGCAGTGACGGGGAGCGCGATGTTGATGTCGATGTCGGCCGTCGCCCGGGGCGACTCCACGTGATAGGCCAGGGCGAGAGCACCCCCGAACGCGTGGGGCACGTTCGTCAGTGCTCGATGAACGAGCTCGATCTTGTCGACGAAGGTCGTCACCCGACGAGCTCCGGAAACGGCGGGATGGTCAGTGCGCCAGGTGCGCGGAGGGGAACGACCTCGAGCAGACCGAGGACGTCCACCAGCTCGGCGGCCTGACGCCATCGCTCTACGCGTGGCTCGACCGCACCGAGGGTGACGCCTGTGACCGCGAGGAGGCGGGCGAGCGTCGCCGCGCTGGGCTGCTTGGTCGCGGTCTCGTACGCGCACAGCTGGCTCGCCGGCATGCCCGCCCGGCGCGCCAGCTCCGCCTGCGTCCAATCGCGCCGCCGGCGAGCGCGCCGGAGCAGCGTCGCCGCGGCCGTCTCGGGGGCCACCATGTGGTTATCTTATCGGCTAACGCGACGCACGGCTACTGGCCGGCAGTGAGTGAATCCTCGGGCGTCAGCGGCCGACGCTCACGCTGCGGTCTCCCGGCGGCGGTGCAGGGCGACGGCGAGCAGCAGCGCCAGCAGGGCGACCGCCGCGACGCCGAGCTCGATCGCGGGTCCGGTGGCCGGCAGCGAACCTGAGCCCGGCCGGGCCGGCGTCGGCGCGGGCGGAGCG
>JBKKBU010000181.1:0-16813 GCA_046713755.1 Mycobacteriales bacterium | reverse complement strand
TGCCGAGCCGCGCGATGCCGAGCCGCGCGAAACCCCCGGCGGTGAGGCCACCGTGACCCGGCCGGCCGGACCCCCGAGAGGGCCACCCACGCAGCAGCAGCCCACCCCCCTAGCCGGTCCGGCGCCGCCCGGCCGACCCGCTCATCTCGGTCCAGCCGCCCCGACGGGGCCGTCCGGCTGGGGCAGCAACCGGCCACCGCCCGGCCCGCCGACGCGCCCGACCATCTCGCCGTCGTCAGTGTCGGTCAACCGGCCGGGCAGCATGCCGGTGTCACCACGACCGGCGCAGCTGCCTTCCTACGGACCTGGCGCTGGTGCTGGCCAGCGGCCGGTCGCGCGCGACACCCCCGGCGAGCCTCGGCCGACGGAGCGGCCCGCTGCCACGGCTTACCCGCCCGCTTACCCGCCCGCTTACTCGTCCGCGACGCCACCCGCCGCGCCCACCCGCGCCGGGTCGCCCCCCCTGCCGGGCGCAGCGCCGGGCCCCCTCGACGCTCCCGCGAGAACTGTCGTCCCGGCACCGACGGCTCGTGGTGCGGCCAGTCGACAGGTCGGGCCGGCGCGCCCGGTCGCTCGCGCCCGCAAGGCCAGGCTGACCCTCAAGCGCATCGACCCCTGGTCGGTGTTCGTGCTGTCGCTGGTGGTGTCGGTGTTCCTGGGCGTGATGGTCGTCGTGGCCGCGCTGGTGCTGCAGGGCGTCCTCTCCGGACTGGGCGTGGTCGATAGCATCAACGACCTCGTGGCCGAGGTCACCAGCGATACCGCCCCGGGTCAGCCGGCACCCGAACCGCTGCTGAGCACCGGTCGTATCGTCGGCGGCGCTGCGCTGCTCGCAGCCGTGGATGTGGTGCTCGTGACGATGCTCGCCACGCTCGGCGCATTCCTCTACAACCTGTGTGCGTCGTTCACCGGCGGCATCGAGGTCACGCTGGGCGAACGCGACTGACGGTCGTGTAACCTCCTCGCTCGTGCCCACGCAGGGTGCAGCGGGCCTGTAGCTCAGTTGGTTAGAGCGCATCCCTGATAAGGATGAGGCCGGAGGTTCAAATCCTCCCAGGCCCACCCCGCACACCAGTTCGAGGCCCGTCCCGAGGAGCATCCGTGCGCAAGCCCGCCCTGATCCTGACCGTGCTCGGTGTGGCAGCGGCGCTGCTGCGCAAGCGCAAGGCCGCCCGCGCCGAGAAGGACCTCTGGAACGAAGCAACCAGCGCCCCGGACCTGCGCTAGCTGCCACCGGCACCACCAGCCAGGGGCCATAGCTCAACTGGCAGAGCACCGCGTTTGCAACGCGGGGGTTCGGGGTTCGAGTCCCCGTGGCTCCACCCTGATAACCCGCGCGCGCCGCCGTTCGGCTCAGCAATTCGGCTGAATTGGTGCCGCCCAGGGCCTCATACTTCGGGCAGGTCCTGCCGAAGCATCCAGACGATGGCCATCTCCCCGGGTGCCATCCGTTGGTGAGGACGCTCCCCGACGTGCGGTGACGAGAGCGGACAGCGATGTTGCAGGTGGTGCGTGGCCAACGCGGCCCACGTCCTGTCGTGCTGCTGCTGAGATTGCTGACCGTCGTCGGGATCCTGCTGCTCGGTCTGCCGATGCCCGCCGCCTCCGCCGCGGTCGGTCCGCCCTCCGTGCAGGGGCCGTACAACGACCCGACCAGCGTCACGCTGCTCGGCTCCCCGGCCAACGACGCCACTCCCGAGTGGCGGCTGACCGACACAGACAGCCTCGAGCGCTTGTTCTGCTGGTACGGCCAGGGCACGCCGCCCGCGCCCGCACTCGGAGCCGGCTGGTCGGACTGCTCGCCCGCCACCCCGACCGGTAGTCCGGTCTCCTACAGTCCTGGCACCCCGGCGGGCGACGGTCTGTACTCCCTTGCGGTGGCGGAGTCCGACGGCGTCGGTGGCTTCGGCCCGGTCACCACGAGCGGTTACACCTACGACGGCACCGCACCGGTCATCGACATCACGGCACTGCCGAGCTCGGCCGACGACACCCCGACCTGGCCGATCTCGGTCACCGACAACAGCACTGTCCTGAGGACCTGCTCGGTGGCTCGCGGCGCGACGCCGATCACCCCGGTGTCGTGCACGGTCGGTCCGACCGTCGATCTCACCGACGACCCCGAGGGCTCCTACGTCCTGACCGTCAATGCCACCGACGCGGCCGGCAACGTCGCCGCCACTGCCACCTCCACCTTCGTGCTGGATCGCGTCGTCGGCACCGTCACCGTCGCGGCCGTCCCCGCGGTCGGCACCAGCAGCACCGCCGAGTTCACCGTCGCCCTGCCGACGCCGGCCTTGGGCGACCCGGCGTACACGATCACCTGCGCGGTCACGACGACCGGTGGCACCCCGGTCGCCAACCCGTCGCCGGCCTGCTCCCCGGCGACCATCGCGGTGTCAGTGCCGCTGCCGAACCAGGACGCCGACTACACCCTCACGGTCACGGCGAAGGACGGCGTCGGGACGCCGTCGACGGGCTCGGCCACCTATGCCCGTGACACCGTCGCCCCGACGGTCACCTTCACCACCTCGCCGAGCGGGTCCGGCCAAGCCGACTCGTTGACCTGGGCGTGGACCAACAACGACCTGCACTCCACGACCACCGCGTTCTGCACCCTGGTCGAGGGCGGCGTCGACCAGGCCGAAGCAGCCTGCACCAGCCCGAAGGCCTTCACCGTCACCGGCCAGACGACCTACGCCCTGAAGGTGCGCGTCCTGGACGGCGCCGGAACCTCCAGCGCCCTGACCACCAGCCCGACCAGCTACACCCGCGACACCATCGTGCCGATCGTGACGGCGACGGCGCCGGCGAGCCCGTCGCAGCAGACCAGCGTCGCCTTTGCCGCGACCGTCGACGACGGCACTGCGGTCCTGGAGTGCCGCCTCGACCGCGGCGCGACGCAGGTCCTGGACTGGGGTACCTGCCCAACGGGCAACACCGTCCTCACCGTCGACGGCAGCTACACCTTCAGCGCCCGCGCCACCGACGACGGTCAGACCGGCACGGCCAGCGCGACCTACCTCCTCGACCGTCAGCCGCCGTCGGCCGTCACCATCAGCCGGAGCTGGACCAGCCCGACCGGCAATGCCGCCCTCACCTGGAACCTGAGCGCGGTCGCCGCCGGCGACACCCGCAGCTGCCGATTCACCAAGGACAGCGGTACGCCGGGGGCGTGGAGCTCGTGCGCCACGTCGGTCGGCTTCCCGGCGGGTGCCACCAGCGGCAGCTACGTCCTCGAGGTGCGCGACGTCGACGCGGCGCTCAACGAGACGATCACGGCCGACACCGCAGTCGTCCTCGACCTCGACGCACCGGCGCGGCCCTTCGTCGCGTCCGGACCGAGCGGCACCGGTCCGACGGCCTCGGTCGTGTGGACCTTCGCCTTCCCGACTGGAACGCCGGCCGACCCGGGCACGACGTTCGAGTGCCAGCTCCGTGGGCCCACGGCGGGCAGCAGCTTCATCTGGCAGGCCTGCGCCACCCCGTTCCCCCAGACCCTGACCGCGCAGGGCAGCTACGTGCTCGACGTGCGAGCCAAGGATGAGGTGGGCAACCTCAGCGCACTGCCCGTCGGATCGAGTGCCACCTACCTGCTCGACTCCGTGGCACCCCCCCAGCCGACCGTGCTCGGTCCGTCCGGCACCGGCAACACCACGGCCGTGACGTGGACGTTCTCGCCGGACCCGGAGGCGTCGACGACCGACGACCCGGTGTCCGCCACCTGCTATCGGCGCGTCAACGGCGCCGTCGTCGAGACGATCACCGGTTGCACGACGCCGGTGGTGCGGACCGTGTCCGGCGAAGGCAGCCACCGCCTCGAGGTCGTCCTCTTCGACGCGGCCGGCAATGTCAGCCCCCTCGGGCTGAGCCCCACCTACCTGCTGGACACCGTCCGGCCGGTGGCGCCGACCGTGACTGCGGTGACCGGCCCGCCGCCGTCCAACGTCCCGAGCATCACCTGGCAGTGGACGGCGGAGTCCGTGTCAGCGCCAGGTCGGGTCGAGTGCCGCTTGCTGCGCGACGGTCTGCTGCTGGGCGCCGACTTCGGTCCCTCGTGCACGTCGCCGCGCACCGACAGCGCCCTGGCCGACGGCAGCTATGTCCTGCAGGTGCGGGTCATCGACGCCGCCGGCAACACCGGCTTCACCGGAGCCAGCTCGGCCTACGTCGTCGACACGGGAGCCCCGGCGGTCCCGACGTTCCCGAGCCCGCCGACCGGTCCGTCCACGACCCGTGACGTGACGTGGACCATCGCTGCCGAGAGCGGCAGCACCCTGACCTGCCGGTTGGCCCTCAACGGCGCAACCACTGGTGCCTTCACGGCGTGCGGGACGAGCTACCCGGTCACTGGCCTGGCCGACGGCAGCTGGGTCCTGCAGGCCATCGCCACTGACGCAGCGACCAATGCGAGCGGGGTCGGCAGCAGCCCGGCGTACGTCGTCGACACCACCGGTCCCGCGGCACCGGTGGTCAGCGGGCCGAGCGGTAGGGGCAGGGTCCGCCCCGTCACCTGGACGTGGACCACCGCCGAGCCCACCGCCACGGCCGAGTGCCAGCTGACCCGCAACGCGACCGTCTACGCGATGTGGGGCTCGTGTGCGACGCCCTACGACGTCCTGCTGCCGGACGGCGACGCGACCTGGTTCCTCGAGGTCCGGCTCACCGACACCCTCGGCAACCTCGGCCCGGTGGGCACCTCCGCGGTCTACGACCTCAAGACCAGCCTGCCCGGAGTGCCCACCGTGACAGGGCAGGCGAGTCCGTCGAGCGACCTCACTCCGGTCTGGACGTTCAGCACCGAGCCGGCAACGGATGCGGAGTGCCGGCTGGTCCGCGCCGGGGTCGGCGGCACCTTCATCCCGTGTGGCACCCCCACGACCCGAGACCTCACCGGGCTCGGTGATGCCAGCTACGTCCTCGAGGTGCGGCTCACCGACCGCCACGGCAACGTCGGTCCGGTCGGAGCTGCTGCGCCGTACGTCCTCGACACCACGGCGCCCACCGCACCGGTGTTCACCACCACGGCGGCCGGGCCTTCGCAGGACACGACTCCCACCTGGGCCTGGAGCGGTGAGGCCGGCGCCACGTCGCAGTGCCAGCTGCTGCTCGGTGGCGTCGTCAGCGTGGACTGGGCGGGCTGTGCCTCCGGGTTCACACCGACGCTGCCCTCCGACGGGGCCTGGACGCTGAACATCCGGCTGCGCGATGCCGCGCTCAACACGAGTGGCCAGACCACCGCCCCGGTCTACGTCCTCGACCGGGTCGCACCACCGGCGCCGGTCGCGGTCGGACCGGCCAGCCCCACCAACGTCACCAGTGCCACCTGGACGCTCGGTGCTCCTGCTGCCGGTGACAGCCGGGTGTGCCGGGTCACCCTCGACGGCGCCGGCTTCACGACGTTCGCCTCCTGCACGACCTCGGTCGGACCGATCGCGCTGGGCGCCGACGGCAGCTACCGGGTCGAGGCGGTCGACACCGACGCCGCCGGCAACGTCAGCGCGACCGGGGTCAGCCTGCCGCTCGTGCTGGACACCGCAGCCCCGCAGGCCCCTGGGCTCACCGGTCCGAGCGGCACCTCCTCGACCGCCGACGTGGTGTGGACGTTCGCGCTTCCCTCGGACGCCACGGCCGAGTGCCGGCTCGAGCGCGACGGCGTGGCGATCTTCGACTACCAGCCCTGTGCCACGCCGTTCCCGCAGACCCTCACCACGGACGGCAGCCACGTCCTGCGCGTCCGCTCGGTCGACGCCGCGGGCAACCGCAGCGGCGTGACGTCCAGCGCGCTCTACCTGCTCGACCGGGTCGCACCCGCCCAGCCCGTGGTCTCCGGTCCGAGCGGCGACGGCAACGTCACGGCGGTCCGGTGGACCTTCACGTCCGAGGCCGGCGCGGCCGTCGTCTGCACCCGGCTGCGGGCCGGCGTCGTCGTCGAGACCGTCACCGCCTGCGCCAGCCCGGTCGACCGCACCCTCACCCCGGACGGCACCTGGCGGCTGCAGGTGGTCGTCACCGACGCGGCCGGGAACATCAGCGCCACCGGCGTGAGTGCCGACTACCGGCTGGACACGGTGCGACCGGTCGCACCGCCCGTCACCGGCGCCACCGGGCCGACGTCCAGCACGACCGCGACCTGGGCGGTCAGCGCTGAGCCGGGCGTCCTCGAGTGCCGGCTGCGTCGCGACGGCGTCGTGATCGCCGACTGGGCCACCCCCTGCGTGACGACCCGGAACCTCACCGGCGACGGCGGCTACGAGTTCGACGCGCGGGTCATCGACGCCGCCGGCAACGTCGGTGACACCGGCACCAGCCCGGTGCTCATGCACGACACGATTGCTCCGACGGTGCCTGTTGTCTCCGGCCTGGGTGGCCAGCGCAACGTCAGCACCGTCACGTGGATGCTCACCGTCGACAGCGGGACCACGCAGGAGTGCCGGCTGGTTCTCGGGGGGACGGCCGCCGAGCCGTTCGCTCCGTGCACGTCCCCGGTCACTCGCACGTTGCCGTCCGATGGTGACTGGCAGCTCGAGGTCGTGTCGTACGACGGGGCGCGCAATGCCTCGGCTCCCGGCTTCTCGCCGGTGTACTCCCTCGATACGGTCGCGCCGGCCGCCCCGGCCGTCAGCGGTCCGTCCGGCACCTCCAACGTCACCGCGGTGTCGTACTCCTTCGTCCTCCCCCCAGGGCACACCGCGGCGTGCGTGCTGCGCCGCGGCGGCGTGACTGTCGTGGACCTCCCCGGCTGCACCAGCCCGGTGCTGCGCACGCTCGGCGCCGATGGCAGCTACGTGCTGGGGGTTCGCCTGACCGATGCTGCTGGCAACACCGGCCCCGAGGGCACCAGCCCGGCCTACCTGCTCGACACGGTGGCGCCGGCTGCGCCCGTCGTGACCGGCGCCCTCGGACCGGCGCAGAGCCGCACGCCGTCGTGGACGATCGCGGGCGGTGCAGCGTCGGGGACCTGCCGGGTCCTGCGCGGCCTCGTCGTTGTCGTCGACGCGACCCCGTGCCTGACCGGCTTCACCGCTGACCTGCTCGGCCAGCCCGATGGTGGCTATGTGCTGGAGGTCGTCACCGTCGACGCCGCCGGCAACGCCAGCGCGGCTGGCACCTCCGCGCCCTATGTGCTCGACACGACCGCGCCCGATGCCCCGGTCGTCTCCGGTCCGACCGGTCCGAGCCCCGACAGCGCGCCGGTGTTCACCTTCACGGGCGAGGCCGGGACGACGGCCGGCTGCCGCTACGTTCTTGCCGGCAGCCCGCCGGGCGCCTTGACGGCGTGCACCAGCCCGACGACGGCCGCGCTCGCCGGTGACGGGTCGTGGACCCTCGAGGTCCAACTCACGGACGCCGCCGGCAACGTCAGTCTGTTCGCCAGCAGCAGCAGCTACCTGCTCGACACCACTGCTCCGGTGGCTCCCGTCGTGACCCCGCCCGCTCCGATCGGCCGCGACCGCCTGCCCACCTGGGGTGTGCTTGCCGAGGCCGGCGCAACGCTCGAGTGCCGGTTGACGGGCACCGGGCTGCTGCGGGACTGGCGGGCCTGCACGGCCCCCGTCGACGTCGACCTGACCGGGCTTCCGGACGGCAGCTACGTGCTGTCGGTCCGGGCCACCGACAAGGCCGGCCTCACCAGCCCGGTCGGATCAGGCACCTACCTGCTCGACACCGTTGCGCCCGCCGCGCCCGTGGTGACAGTCGTCGCCTCGGGTCGTACCACCGTTCCGTCCTTCGCGTTCACCTCTGAGCCAGGGACGACGGCCACCTGTCGGCTGAGCTCCGGGACGACGCTCATCGGGCTGCCGGTCACCTGCGTGAGCCCGACTCCGGTCGACCTCGCCGGGCTGGCCGACGGGCCCTACAACCTCAACGTGCGGCTCACCGACGAGGCCGGCAACACCGGTTTCGCCGGCCTCGCCACCTACGTGCTGGACACCACCGGTCCCGAGACGCCGGTCTTCACCGCCCGGCCCGCGAGCCCGTCCCCCGACCGCTTCCCGAGCTGGTCCTTCCGGATCGAGACCGGCAGCACCCCGAGCTGCCGGCTGGTCTTCCCGACGGGTGCCATCCGCGACCTGCCGGGGTGTGGCAGCCCGCTTTCCGTCGACCTGACCGGCCTGCCGGACGGCACCTACACCCTGCAGGTCCGGGCCGTCGACGCGGTGGGGAACACCAGCGCCGCGGCGAGCGATCCCCATGTCCTGGACGCCAGCTCGCCCGCCGTCCCTGTCGTGACCGTCCAGCAGTCGCCCTCCCAGGACGGCACGCCGATCTGGCGCTTTACGACGCCGGCCGGCACCACCACGCAGTGCCGCCTCACGGCCCCCTCAGGTGAGGTCCGGCTGGACTGGACCCGCTGCGCCGACACCTTCGAGCCGACCTTGTTCGGGCTGCCGGACGGACCATGGCGCCTGGCGGTCCGTGCGGTGACCGCGACGACAACCTCGGCGGCCGGGGTGGCCACCTACCTATACGACACGACGGCCCCGCTCGCTCCCGGACTGCTCAGCCCACCCACGCCTTCCACGGTGGTCAGCCCGATCTTCACGGTGAGCTCGCCCGAGACCGGCGCCACCGCCGAGTGCCGACTGCTGCTGTTCGGCCGGGAGCAGTTCACCTGGCGCAGCTGCCCCGTCAGTGTGGCTGGGTCGCAGTTCGCGCTGACCCTGCCCGGTGACGGCAGCTACGTCGTCGAGGCGCGGGTCATCGACGCCGCCGGCAACACCGGGCCAGCCGCCAGTGCCCCCTACGAGCTGGTCCGCTCGGCGCCGCCGGCCGTCAGTGTCACCAGTCCGGCCAGCCCCGGCAGCGACACCTCACCGACGTGGGTCTTCACGACTGCGGCGGGCACGACGTTGGAATGCCGCGTGACCGGCCCGACCGGCGACGTCGTACCGCTCACCACCTGCCAGTCGCCGTTCACCGTCGAGCTCGCCAACCGTCCGGACGGGAACTACGCCCTCACTGTCCACGCCGTCAACGCCGCCGGCGCCGTGGGTCCCGATACGACCACGCCCTACGAGCTGCTGACCGCGGCGCCGGCCGCGCCGACCACCCCCGTCGGTCCGCCCGGGCCCGACCCGGACCGCTCCCCGACGTGGACGTTCAGCCTGCCGGCCGGCACCACCGGTGTCTGCACGGTGTTCTCCACCTTGTCGGCCGCCGCCTTTGTCGTGGCTGCTTGCGACGGGACCTTCGTGCTCGACCTCACCCGGGCCCAGGACGCGATCTACACCTTGACCGTCGTGGCGGTCAACGTCGCCGGCGTGCCGTCGCTGTCGACGGCGCCGGTCACCTACGAGCTGCTGACCAGGGCGCCGGTCGCGCCGGTGTTCACGCAGAGTCCCGGCAGCCCCAGTTCCACCACCGATCCGGTTTGGGCCTTTGCGATCGAGCCCGGTGCTACGGCCGAGTGCCGGCTCATGGCGGGGGCGCGCGCTCTGGAGACGTTCGCCAGCTGCACGAGCCCGAAGACGGCGTTGCTGTCCGCGCAGCCGGACGGGGCCTACACCCTCGAGGTGCGTGCGGTGAACGCAGCCGGCCCCGGGCCGGCGGTGCGGGGCGACTACGTCCTGGACCGCTCTGCCCTGCCCTTGCCCGTCATCGTCAGCGCGCCCGTGACGCCTGACAACGACAAACAGCCGGCATGGACTCTCGCGTCGCCCGATCCGGCCTTGACCTTGCAGTGCGCGTTGTCGTCGCGGGGCGGCACCTTCGCCGCCTGCGGCCCGACCTACGTCGCGGATCTGACGGCCGCCGGCAACGACGTCACCCACGTGCTGAGCGTCCGGCTGGTCGATGCGACCGGTCGCATCGGAGCAGCGGTGACCTCGTCGTACGTGCTGGACACCACGCCACCGGCGCCGCCGACGTTCATCTCGCCGCTCGTGCAGATCAGTGACTTGCCGCAGGCGAGCTGGCACTGGGCGCCGCCGGTCGGCACCGATGTCATCGAGTGCCAGCTCAGGCGCGAGGGGGTGATCCAGCCCGGTGGCTGGGTGGTCTGCAACTCGTCGCCCCACAAGCTGGACCTCACCAAGCTCGGCCAGGCGACCTACGCGCTCGAGCTGCGGACCCGCGACCTGTCGGGCAACCTCAGCAGCGTCGTCGCGGGCACCTACCGCTTCGACGACACGCCGCCACCGGCCCCGGTCGTGGTGAAGGCGCCCGCGACGACCGGCACCGGCACCGCCCCGACGTGGACCTTCCGCACCAGCGAGGCCACGTCCGTCACCTGCACGACCACCCTGGACGGCGTCGGGGTCGACAGCCGGGCGTGCACCACGAGCTATGTGATGCCACTCGCGGGCGAGCAGCCGGGCAACTACGTCTTCTCCATCACGGTGGCGGATGCGGCGGGCAACGACTTCACCTACGAGCTGGGCGGCTACACGCTGCAGAGCGCGCAGAGCCGGGTCGACACCCCCGTCGCACGACCCCGGCCGCCGGTCTTCATCGACCCGCCCCCCGGGCCGACCGGGCCGCCCGGCGGCGGACCGACCGCCGGCGAGCCGCCCGTGCCGGATCCCGTCGACCCCGGCGTCGACGCGCTGCCGCCGCGGTCGTTCCCGGACCTGACGGGCTCGACACCATCAACGCCGTCAGCCCCCGGCGGCACCGGCGGCAAGCAGGCGTTCCGCGGCGGCAGCGGCAACGCTCTCGCTGACAACCTTCAGGTTCCTCGAGCAATCGCCGATGCAGTCACCGAGACCTTCAAGAAGCCCACGCTGCCCTTGGCGCTCCTCGTCATCGTGGTGCTCTTCCTGTTGGTGCAGAACCGCATCGACCGGCGCGACCCGAAGCTCTCGGGGGCGCCAGCCCTCGCGGACGACGATCTCGAGTTCGGCCCGGCGTTCCGACCAGGAGGTGCACCCGCATGAGGGGCCTCTTCGGTGGCGGTGCCGTCAGCGGCACCGGTGAGTCGGTACCCGTCATGGAGCGGCTGCGCGTCATGCAGCTGTTGCGGCTCGCCGCGATCGCGCTGACACTCGCGTCCGCCTACGCCGCTCCGGAGGTCGTGCAGCCCGACGGCGAGCTGCGGTGGCAGGCCGTCCAGGGCACCTTGCTGTACGCCGGCTTCGTGCTGATCGCCGAGCTGGCTGCCCGCTCGCTGAAGGAGCGCGCTGTCGCGCTGTTCTCCGGACTGCTGATGGTCGATGGGCTGTGGCTGGCCTCGACCTGGTACCTCACTGGCCAGCAGGGCAGTCCCGTGCAGTACCTCATCCTGCTGCACCTCGGCGCCGTCTCGCTGCTCGCGTCGTACCGCACCGGCCTCAAGCTCGCCATGTGGCACTCACTGCTGCTCTACGCGGTCTACAACGGGGCCCGTCCCGGTCTGTTCGAGGCGGCGGCGGCCGAGGGCAACGGCTCCAAGGGCGAGCGGCTGGGCGTGTTCATCGTCGTGCTCTGGCTGGTCGCCATCTCCACCTCCGCCTTGTCGGCGATCAACGAGCGTGAGCTGCGTCGCCGGCGGATCGACCTCGAGGCGCTGACCGACCTGGCCGAGTCCCTGGAGCGCACCGCCGACTCGGCGAGCGTGGCCCGCACCTTGCTCGACTCGGCCATCGACTCCTTCGGCTTCCCGCGCGGTGTCGTGCTGGCCGGCCCCGAAGGGCAGTTGCCGCTGCTCGCGTCGTTCGGACTTGGTGACGAGGTCGCCCGTCGTCCCGGTCGGCCGGGACCGAGCGCCGTCGTGACCCGCGCCCATGAGACCCACCAGGTCCAGCTCGTCCAGGGCCTGGACGTCGAGCACGACCCGTGGATCGCCCGCCTCATGCCGGACGCGGCGAACCTCGTCGTCGTGCCGCTGTCGGCCGAGGGCCGTCCGATGGGCGCCCTGGTCCTCGAGAACGCCCAGGCGAGTGTCGGCAACGCCCGGATCTCGCGGCGCATCGTGTCGGGGCTGGAGCGCTCTGCCTCCTACGCCGCCCTCGCGCTCCGCAACGCCTGGCTGCTGGAGCAGGTCCAGCGCCTGGCTGCGACCGACGGCCTGACCAAGATCGCCAACCGCCGCACCTTCGAGTCGACCCTCGAGCGCGAGGTCGCCCGCGCGACCCGCAGCGCTGAGCACGTCAGCCTGGTCATGCTCGACATCGACTACTTCAAGCGGCTCAACGACACCCACGGACACCAGGCCGGGGACGAGGTGCTGCGCAACGTCGCTGCCGCGTTGTCCTGCGAGTGCCGCGACTTCGACACCCCGGCCCGCTACGGCGGCGAGGAGTTCGCCGTCGTCCTGCCCGGCTGCGGCCCGGAGGAGGCGGCCATCATCGCCGAGCGGTTGCGCCTCGCCGTGGCGGCCGCTCCGTCCATCGGCCCGATCACCTCGTCCGCCGGTGTCGCGACCTACCCGTCGCATGCCGGCGACGCCGACACCCTCGTGCGGGCTGCCGACGACGCGCTGTATCGCTCCAAGAGTGACGGCCGTGACCGCACCACCGTGTCCGAGGGCGTCCCGCCCGAGGCGCAGGTGGATGCGCTGCTGCGGCGCGCGGTCTCCCAGCGCCTCGGTCGTACCACGACGACCCCATCGGGACCCGCCGCCCCTGACGCGATGCCGGCCGACGGCAGCGGCTCCCGCACGCCGGACTCGGCCGGCAGCGCGCCGGCCCCGCGCGGTGCGGTCTGACCGGACCGGTTGCCTGATCGGCAGTCCGATGGGACTCAGTGCATGTCGGCGGTGCGGAGGTCGATGACCGCCTCGAGCTCCTCGGGATCCTGAGCACCGGGAGCGTCCTCGCCGATCAGCCGCCGCAGCAGCAACACGACGCCCGCGCCGGCCACTGCCCCCAGCAGGGCCGCCAGGATCGCCCACGGCCAGCGCCGGACGGCAAGGGGCGGTCCGACCGGACCGCCGCGCAGCGCGGCGTACGCGCCGGTCGTACGAATGCGGGTGTCGCCGAGCAGCTGCATGCCGGAAGGGTCGCACGAACCGGGCCGACGTGGTCGCGTGGCAGACTTCCTCCTCGACAACCCGCCTGCGAAGACGAGACCGAAAGAGGCCCGCCGCCTTGGCCACCGACCTGTTCGCCACCCTTGTCACCAACCGCGGCGACATCCGCGTCCAGCTGTTCCCGAACCACGCACCGGCGACGGTGAAGAACTTCGTCGGCCTGGCCGACGGGACCGGGGAGTGGACCGACCCGAAGACCGGCAAGACGGGCGAGGGCGCCCTCTACGCCGGCACCGTGTTCCACCGGGTCATCAAGGGCTTCATGATCCAGGGCGGCGATCCGCTCGGCACCGGCACCGGCGGCCCCGGTTACCGCTTCAAGGACGAGTGCCACCCGGAGCTCTCCTTCACCAAGCCCTACCTGCTTGCCATGGCCAATGCCGGGCCTGGCACCAACGGCTCGCAGTTCTTCATCACCGTCGCGAACACCACTCACTTGACCGGCAAGCACACGATCTTTGGCGAGGTGGCGGATCAGGCCTCGCGCGACGTCGTCGACGCGATCGCCACCACGGCCACCGGCCGGATGGACCGCCCGCTCGAGGACGTCGTCATCACGGCCGTCACGGTCGAGCAGGTCGAGAGCTGAACGAGCCGCTGGCGGGGGCCGAGCAGGAGGCACCCCCGACCTGCTACCGCCACCCTGATCGCGAGACCTACGTCCGCTGCACGCGCTGCGAGCGACCGATCTGCCCGGACTGCATGATCGCGGCGTCGGTGGGCTTCCAGTGCCCCGACGACGTGAAGGCGGGCAGCAAGGGGGTCCGCGAGGCGCGGACGACCTTCGGGGGACGGGTCTCGGGCGACACCTCGCGGGTCACGATCGCCCTCATCGGCATCAACGTCGTCATCTTCGTGCTCGGCCTCGCCGGCGGCGATCGGCAGATGGTCGTCGACTTCGCCAACCAGCCCTTGTACGTGGCAGTGGACAACCAGTACTACCGGCTGTTCACCAGTGCCTTCCTGCATGCGGGGGCCTTCCATGTGCTGGCCAACATGTTTGCGCTAGCCCAGCTCGGACCGGTCCTCGAGTCGGCGCTCGGTCGGGTGCGATTCCTCGCGCTCTACGTGCTGTCCGCTCTCGGTGGCTCGGCCCTTTCGATGGTGTTTTCCGAACGCACGTCGTTCGGCGTGGGGGCCTCTGGTGCGATCTTCGGGCTCTTCGGGGCGTTCTACGTCGTGCTGCGCCACCAAGGACGCGATACCACCTCGATCACCGGACTCCTCGCGATCAACGCCGTCATCGGCTTCGTCCCGCAGTTCAACATCGACTGGCGCGCCCACCTTGGCGGCCTCATCACCGGCGCCCTCATCGCGGCGGCGTTTGCCTACATCCCGCGTGGTCCAAGCCGGTCGAAGCAACAAGCGGCTGCCTGCGGCGGGGTCCTCCTCATCATCGTCGTGACGGTGGTCCTGCGTGCAGCCGCGCTGCGCGCCTCCGTCGGCCTGTAGTACCGACCGGGATCGGCGCGCCGATGGGTCAGTGGGTCGGGAGCTCGCAGGCCGCGTCCAGACCGAACACGTGGTTGAGCCGGCCGAAGGCGAGCCAGGAGCCCAGGCACATCGACAGCTCGACCTGCTCGGCCTGCGTGAAGTGCGCACCGAAGCGATCCCAGAACTCGTCGTCCAGCTCGTGGTGGGCCAGCGCGTAGCGCTCGGCGTACTCGGCGGCCAGTCGGGCCCGGTCGTCGAGGGCCGCGGTGGTCCGCCAGTGCTCGACGGCGTCGGGGAAGTCGTCCTCGACGGTCGTGCCGGCACGGTCGGTGCGCCAGTCGAGGCAGAACAGGCAGCCGTTGATCTGGGCGATCCGCAGCCGTGCGGCCTCGAACTCGCGCAGCCCGAGGGTGGTGTGCTCGTAGACGGCCTGGCTGAAGGCGGCTGCGGCCGGCCCGATGCCGGGCACCATCGAGCCCCAGACGTGCAGCACGGGGTGGGCGCCGACGGGGATGTCGATCCTCATGTGCTGACTGCCTTCCGGCCGAGCCGGCCGACGGCCGGGCTGAGGGGGACGTCGAGCGCGTCGTAAATGCCAGGGGCGGCGGCGCGCAACCAGGGGATCGCGTTGACCAGCCGGTTGGCCGCAGTGGCGTTGCCGCCGGAGGCGCTGTTGCCGATCCCGGCCGGGTCGCGGTCGGCCTCGTCGGTGGCCTCGACGGTGACCTCGATGCGCGGCCGGCCCTCGAGCACAACCCGGTGCGCACCCTTGGCGCCGCTCGACGGCCGTGGCCAGTCCGGTGCGACGGCATCGTCGATCCGCGTGACGTGCTCGACGACGATGACGGGCGCGCCCCCGCTGATGCCTTGCACCTCGAAGCGCAGCCCGCCCTGGGTGCCCGCTTCGAAGGTCCCGAGCGCGTTGTGGACGGTGCTCTCCAGGGCTCGCCGCTCCACCTGCTCGCGGATCTCATCGAGCTCGACCCCGAGTGCTCGCGCGAGCAACCGCACCTGCCCGCCCCACACCATCGTGGGTACGCCGGGAGCGACCATCAGCGGGACCTCTGTCATCGAGCCACCCATGCCGACCGAGCCGCGGACCGCCTCCGGCTGGTCGTAGGTGGAGTAGTCGAACAGCTCCTGGCAGCGGATCTGGGTCACCTCGCTGCACAGGCCGGACAGCAGCAGTGGCAGGACGTCGTTGCCCCAACCGGGGTCGATGCCGGAGACCAGCAGGGCCCCGCCGCCCTCCTTGGCTGCGGTCTCGACCGCGTCGCGGGTCACGGGGTCGGCGCTGCGCGGGTCGTAGAGGGCGTAGACGCTGGGGGGGACGACCACCGCGCCCGCGCGCAGCGCCTGACAGAGGGCGGCCAGCGCAGCGTGGGGCCGCAGGTCGCCGGAGGCGGGGTAGACGACCGCGTCGGCGCGGCCGAGCGCGCCGGCCACGTCGTCGTCGGCGGTGAGGCCCAGCGGCTCGGTGCCGGCGATGCTGCCGGCGTCCTGCCCCTGCCGGCTGGTGGTGAGCACGGCAGTCAGCGTGAGCTCCGGATGCGCAGCGACGGCTCTGATCGCCGCTCGTCCCATGTTGCCGGTGCCCCAGACGACGGTGCGGATCATCGGCTCCCTCGCGCTCGCAGCTGGTCGAGATCCTCGACGATGTCGGCCGGGTGTCGCCCCAGTCGAGTCCCGCTCAGTGCGACGACGGTGTGGCCGAAGTCCACCTCCAGGACCGGAGTGCGCCGGTCCTTGACGGCTCGGATCCGGTCGACGCCGGCCCAGGCGCTCCCCACCCGCCGCCAGCCCGCGAGCAGCTCGATGCCGCGGTCGTCGGCCCGCAGCAGCGGGCCACCCACGCGGTCGCGAACGATGAACCCGACGGCCAGTGCGACCACCGGAACAGCGAGCAGCCGACCCCCGCTGTCGGCTAGGACGGCGGCGACCACCAGGAGGCCCGCGAGCAGGGCCGCGAGCAGCGTGTTTCGTCCAGGCGGCTGGATGAGGACCAGGTCCGGTTCTGAGCCGTCGGGGTCGGTGTTCGGGTCAGCGTTCGGGTCGGCGTTCACGGCCGGAGCCTGTCACGCCGATGTCACCCGACCAGGGGAGTCAGTCGGGACCCGACCCTGCCGATGGCAGGGGGGACGTCAAGGGCCGGGGTGTCAGCTCGTCCACAGTGTGGACAACACCTGGGGAGAACTACACCCTTGTAACTCGCTGCTCCCTGCCCCGATCGCGTTGGTCGCAAGCCGCCCATCCCCCGCCGCCGGACGAAGTGCATCCAGCTCCGGCCAACCGGCGAACCATCACGCTCGAGCCGGCGGCCCGGCGGCAGGTTGTCGTCGAGGTGGATGCATGGTGTCCGGATGCCGGTGGGGCCGGATGCCGGTGGGGCCGTGGGCCGGTGGGGCCGTGGGCTGGTGGGGCCGTGGG